>JALYWZ010000895.1 GCA_030852505.1 Myxococcota bacterium
GCGGTGCACGGTCGCGGTGTCGCCCTCGAGCACGAGCTGGCCGCGGTCGGCCGAGATTTCGAGCCGGGAGCTGCCGGGCGCCTCGCCCGTCGAAGCCACGAGCAGCGCCGTCATGCCCGAGGCGAACTCGAAATGGGCCGTCATGTCGTCCTCCACCTCGATCTCGTGGAAGCGCCCGAACCGGCAGATGCCGAACACGCGCCGGGGCATGCCGAACAGCCAGGAGAGCGTGTCGAACAGGTGCGGCGCCTGGTTCACGAGCAGCCCGCCGCCTTCCCGAGCAAAGCTGCCCCGCCACGGGCTCTCGGCGTAATAGGCCTCGGTGCGGAAGAAGGTCGTGGCTTGCCAGACCATGCGCTCGACGCGGCCGAGCTCACCGCGCCGCAGCAACGAAGCAATCCAGCGAAAACGCGGGTCGGCTCGGTGGTCGTGCACCACGCCGAACAGCGGGCGCGCCGGCCCGAGCTCGGCATACGCCTGCAACGTCAGGTCGCAGCGGAGGGCCTCGACCCCGAGTGGCTTCTCGACCAGCACGTGCCGCCCCGCCCGCAGCGCGAGCTCGGCCAGCGCGAGGTGCGACAGGTGCGGGGTCGCGATCACGACCGCCTCGACTCCCGGCGCCACCACCAGCTCTTCCGCCGAGAGCGAGGGTGCGTCGAAGCCTTCTACGCAGGCGGGATCCAGATCGGAGACCGCCGCCAGCCGCGCGCCTTCGACGGCTCCGCTCTGCAAGGCGCGCGCGTGTCGAGCCCCCGCATGGCCGATGCCAATCACGCCAACGCCGAGGGTTTTGCTCACGAGGGGCGCGAAACCTACACCGACTTTTCGAGCAAAGGTCGCAAAAAAGTTGAAAATACGGCCGGAGAGCGGGACACACGGGTGAGTGCCGGAAGCCGCCCCCAGAGCACCGCTCGCCGCGCTCGGCCGGGCCGCCGCTTCCGTCGTGGGCCTGGTCGGTCAAATTGCCCTGCTCGGCCGGCAGATGCTGCGCTCGCTCCGGCGGGGCCAGCTCGACCGCACCGAGCTCGTCCGGCAGCTCTACAAGATGGGCTGGCAGAGCTTGCCGATCGTCGCTGCCACGGCGCTGTTCACTGGCGGCATCATGGTGATCCAGGCCGCGCCGATCGTGCAGCGCTACGGGGCGCACGGCTTGCTGGGATGGGGCGCGGGCTTCGGAACGCTGCGCGAGATCGGCCCGCTGCTCACGGCGCTGATGATCTCCGGCCGCGTCGGCGCCAACAACACCGCCGAGCTCGGCACGATGGCCGTCACCGAGCAGATCGACGGCCTGCGCGCGCTCGCGATCGACCCCTACGGTTACCTGGTCTTGCCGCGCTTTCTGGCGATCATCGTATCGGCCTTTTTTGCCACCGTGTTCGCGGACGCACTGGCGCTCGTGGGCGCGGCCTACGCCGGCTCCTGGCTGCTCGGCGTCGAGCCGGAGCTGTTCTATTCCGGCCTCACCAGCGGCTTGCTCGGCTTCTCGGACGTGGCGCACGGCTTGATCAAGAGCCTGGTGTTCGGCTGGCTGATCGCGCTGTCGAGTTGCCATCACGGCATCACCACGCAGGGAGGAGCGCCCGGGGTGGGCCGCAGCGTGAACGCCACCGTCGTGACCAGCGCCGCGGCCATCTTCGGCGCGGACTACCTGCTCTCGTTCGTGATCCAATGACGGACCCCGGGCCCGACCAGACACTCGAGCACGAGCCGAGCCTGCCTCCCCCTCCCCGGCGCCCGCAGCTCGGCCGGCTCGGCGAGGCCGCAATCGCCTCGGTTTCGGCCGCGCGCGACACCTACGGCCTGTTCGTGCGCTCGCTCTATTACACCGTCCGCGGGCGGCGCGAGCCCGGAGCGGTGGTGCGGCAGATGTACGAGATCGGCAACCGCTCGCTGGTCTTCGTGTGCATCGTGATGGGCTTCATCGGGATGATCCTGGTCTACCAGGGCGGGTTACAGACCAAGCGCGTGGTGCCCGATCTGTCGCAGCTCGGGGCCACGTTCCTCGAGGTCCTGGTGCGCGATCTCGGCGCGTCGATCTGCGCGCTGATGCTGGCGACGCGCGTCGGTGCCGGCATCGCCGCCGAGCTCGGCTCGATGGCGGTGACCGAGCAGCTCGACGCGCTCCGGCTGTGCGCGGCCGACCCCGTCGATTACCTGGTAAAGCCGCGGTTTTTGGCGTCGGTCGTGATGGTGCTGGTGCTGACCGTGATCTCGAGCAGCGCGGCCTACGCAACCGGTATGTTCGGGGCGCAGCTGTTTTTCGGCATCAACCCGCGAACCTTCGTGAATTTCACGCTGGTCGACGCGGTCGACGTCGCGACGGGCCTCACCAAGTGCGTCGCCTACGGCGCGGCGATCCCGTTGATCAGCGCGCAGGCCGGGTTCGCCGCGACGCGCGGCTCGGAGGGCGTCGGAACGGCGACGACCCATGCCGTCGTGCGCTCCTCGCTCGCCGTGATCGCGCTCGATTTTCTGATCAGCGGGGCGTTCTGGGTGGCGTTCGGGGACGGCTCCAAGTGATCGCGTTTCGCGGTATTTCCAAGGCCTTCGGCGAGCGGCGGATCCTCGACGACGTGAGCTTCGAGGCCCAGCGGGGCGAAATCTTGTTCGTGATCGGCGCTTCGGGCGTTGGCAAGAGCGTGCTCATCAAACAGGTCGTCGGCTTCATACGCCCCGACCGAGGCCAGATCCTGGTCGACGGCGAGGACGTGACCGAC
>JALYWZ010000896.1 GCA_030852505.1 Myxococcota bacterium
CGCGTGATTGGCCGTGAACGCGAGCGCCCATTGCGGATCGCCGCTACGCCCGACCACGGCGAGCGGCGGGCGATCGTCCACGTCGACGCGACCGAGCGTGGCCGCAGCGTTCGCCGGCGCCGAGGGAGAGCCCGTGACACTGGGTCCAGAGCTACACGCTTGCGCCAAGAGCGCGCACAGCAATAGAGCGGTAGGTCGCGCACGCGAAGCTGGCACCGAGCCCGTTTACCATACGGAGCACAGCCGATGACACGCGGAATCGCTCGAGTGCGGCTCGAACAGCGCTTCAGATCCGCTGCAGACGCGCAGGATCCCGAATCAGTGCAAAATCACAGTCAGGATCTGGTGCGGGTACGCCGCGTCACGCCGCCTCGCGACCGCTCTCCAGCAGGCTCTCGAGGCGACCGCGCAGCTTGTGCTTCTTGGTGTAGACCGTCTTCACGCTGATCTGCATGCGCTCGGCGACCTCCTCGGCCGGCAAGCCCTCGCCGTAGTAGAGCTCCACGAACGTTCGGTCTTTGGCGCTCAGCGTGTCGAGCAGACGCGACACGAGCGCGGCGCGTTCGCGGACGAGCGTGTAGTCGCTCGGGTCCGGCGTGTCGGCGCGCAGGGATTCTGCGCCTTCGATGCCGTCGCACTTGGAGTCACGGCGCGCGCGGCGCAGGAAGTCGTACGCGGTGTGCGTCGCGAGCAGGCCGAGCCAGGTTCCGAAGCGCGTGCCGCGGTTCTGCTCGAAGCTGCGGAGCTTCTTCTTGTCGTTGCTGAGCAGCTCGAGATACAGCGTGGCCTGGATCTCGCGGACGTCGTCGGGGCGCACGCACACGAAGCGCGAGGTGACGCGCGCGATGCAACTCAGGATCAGCCGGCCGTAGCGGCTCTCGAAGCTGCGCCATGCCGCGCGCTCGTTCTTGAGCAGGCCCTCGAGCAGCGCGGCGTCTTCGCGTTGCGCTTCGGTCAAGGCGGGCTCCGGGACGAGCGGGGCTGCCGAGGCGCGTGGACCCGAGGCCGGAGCCCGGTCGATGGTCCAGCTCGCGGGCAGGCTGGAGCCGAGGGGAAGGGAAGAAAGAGACGAGGAGGTCGAGGTGGCGAAGGCGAGGTCCATCGTGCTGAGTTCCTTGTGCGACGCCGCGTGGGCGACGGTGGGACTTAGAGCACGTGGCGTGCCGACCAAATTCTACGTGAATTCAGAGACTTAGATGGCGTAACACCGACCGAAACCCGTCACACTGTGACGCTGGCAGCGTTGCGCTCGACCTATCCTACGGGCGGGGGCGCGGGGACCTGCCCGTGAGCGCGCGTGATAGTTTTCGGGACGATGACGGGCCGGCTCAAGGCGTTGCTGCTGCTGGCTCTCTCCCTGATCACGACGCTCTTGAGGCGCCTCGTCGGGCGCGGGCGGCACGGCATCGAGGCGTTCCGCGAGAACTACGACGCCGACGGCCTACCGCCGGTGACACCCGACGAGCGCGCGAGCATGGCCGGGTTCCAGCGCTGCATCGCCTGCGGGCTGTGCGACCGTGGCGAAGCCGAACGAATCGCGCGCTCGGGCGGTGCTTACCGCGGGGTGATGGCGCTGATGTTGTCCGGAGCGCGCAGCATGCCGGACTTCCGAGCGGCCGCGTACAGCTTCTCGTTCGTGCCGGAGTCGGTGCTCGAAGAGAAAGAGAAGATCTGTCCGACGCGCGTGCAGATGGTCGCGCTGTCGCGCTTCGTGCGAAGCAAGGCCGACGCGGTAGGCGGGGCTCTGCCCTTGCCGCGCACCGTGTCGTCGTTGCCGCCGCGAAAGCTCGCCAGCGACGCTTAGCGAACCAGCGCGAGCTTCGGCGCCACGCCGAAAGCCGCGACGTGGCCGCTCTCTTCGGCGATGTAGACGCTGCAGTGCTCGTCCACGCGCAACAGATCGGGGATGAGATCGCTCGGGATCGCGCCGAGCAGCTCGCCGTCACGCGGGCGCACCACCTGCACCTGGTGCTGCGGCACGAACAGCGCGCCGTTCCGGAGCACGGGCTCCAAGCGGCGCGGCTTGTCGGCTTCGACGTGGCGCGAGAACACGTGGTTGTAGCGGACGACCCCGGTGTCGGCGTCGAGACAGAACAGCACGCCGGATGCCGAGTTCGCGACGATCACGTCGTCCAGGGCGAGCCAGGCCGTGACGCCCGAGGCGAGGCCCGGTTCGTGGGTCCAGCGCGCTTCGCCGGTTTCGCGATCGTAGGCGACCGCACCGGAGCCGCGGCGGTCACGCACCGGCACGATGATGGCGTTGGCGGTCACGAGCGGAGCTTGGCCGGCGACGGGGCGCTCCTCGAGGTCGCGCGACCATTCGAGCGAGCCGCTCCAGAGGTCCACGTGGAACAGCCGCGAAGGGCCGATCGGCCCGCCCGCGAGCGCGAAGGCTGCGTCCTTGTGGACGGAGATCGCGCCCGAGAACGGCAAGCGATCGCGCACGCGCCAGACGAGCTCGCCGGTCGCGACGTCGAGGGCGATCAGCGCCGAATCGCCGCCGGCAACGAGCAGCAATTTTCCGGCGCGGCGCAGGCGGTAGCTCGCGGGGCGGCGCGCGGTGTAACGCCAGCGCACCTCGCCGGAGACGAGGTCGAGTGCGGTGACGGAGCGGTCGCCTTCGCCGACGACCAGGAGCCGCGGCAGGCCGTGGGCATTGACGAGCGCGCCCGCGGCGCCGCCGGTCGCGCGCGGCTTCAGCCGAGTGACGAAGCG
>JALYWZ010000897.1 GCA_030852505.1 Myxococcota bacterium
GCTCCGGGGAGCCCACCGCAGGTGAGGGCGGACTCGAACCGCCGCCTGCGATCGCCTGCGGTCCCGCGCCGGTGAGCGAGGCCGAGTTCACGCAAGAAGCGCTCCGCGCTGCGGCGGTGGATTGCGCGGCCTGGCAGCTCTGCCAGTTCGAAAACACCGCGATCGAGCTCGACACCCGGGTGGCGGCCTACGCCTCCGAGCCGAGCGACGAGTCGCGTGAGCGTGCAGCCAGCGCTTGGACGCGCGCCATGGAGCGCTGGTCTCAGGTCGAGCTGTTCCAGTTCGGCCCGCTCTCGAGCAAGAACGAGAGCGCGGGCAAAGACGTGTACCTCGGCCAGGGCCTGCGCGATTCGATCTACGGCTGGCCCGCGGTGGCGCGCTGCCGCGTCGAAGACCAGGTGGCTTCGCTCGGCTTCGAGACCAAGGGCATGGCGGGCGTGCTGACTTCGGCGCGCGGCCTGTATGCGCTCGAATACCTGTTGTTTTATCCAGGCTCCGACACCGCGTGCGCGCCGAGCTCGACCACGGCCGCGACCTGGGCGGGGCTCGGCGAGGAGCAGATTTCGTCGCAGAAGGCCCGCTACGCGCAGGCCCTCTCTTCCGACATCCGCGAGCGGGCGCACGCTCTGTCCGGGACCTACCGCGAGGGTGAGTTCCACGACGCGTTCGTGAGCGCGAGCGGCTATCCGAGCCCGCAAGAATCGCTGAACGTGCTCGGGTGGGCGCTCGTCTACATCGAGCGCGAGGTCAAGGACTGGAAGCTCGGCGTGCCCGCCGGCTACACGCTGACGCACCCGGTGGGCGAGCCCGAGTCGCCGTACGCCGGCGCCGGCACCGAGGCCATTCGCCAGAACCTGCTCGGGTTCCGCAGCCTGTTTCAGGGGTGCGGTGAGGCCGGTGAGGGCCTCGGCTTCGACGATTGGTTGATTGCGGCCGGCCACGCCGAGCTGGCCGCGGACGTCGTCCGCGCGACCGGCGACGCCCTCGCAGCGGTCGAGGCGTTTCCGCCCTTCCCGAACGCGACGAAAGAGCAGGTTCAGGAGCTCTACGCCACGATCAAGGCGCTCACGGACTTCCTCAAGACCGACCTGTTCGGTGACGGCAGTCCGATCGGGCTCAAGCTTCCCGCGGGAATCGAGGGCGACACGGACTGAGGCGTATGTCGCGCTTGCTCCGCAACGTCGATATCGCCTGGCTCGTCGCGTTCCGAGCCCTGTTCGGCGCGACGATGTCGGTGTCGATGTTGCGTTTCCTGTACTACGGCTGGGTCGAACGGCTGTTCGTCGCCCCGAGCTTTCACTTCAAGTACTGGGGGTTCTCGTGGGTCGAGCCGCTTTCGGCCGGCGGCATGCGCGCGCTGTTCGTGGCGCTCACGCTGCTCGCGCTGTGCGTCGCGCTCGGCTTCGCGTTCCGGCTGACGGCGCCGGCCTTCGCGCTCGGGCTCAGCTACTTCCAGCTGATCGACGTCAGCACGTATCTGAACCACTACTACCTCGCGGCGCTGCTGGCCTGGCTGCTCAGCGTGTCGCCGGCGCACCGGGCGCTGTCCGTCGACGCCTGGCTCTGGAAGGGCGTCCGCCGGAGCCAGGTGCCGGTCGGGTGGCTGTATCTGTTCCGCGCTCAGATCGGCATCGTCTACGTGTTCGCCGGGCTCGCGAAGGCGCAGACCGACTGGCTGATCCACGCGCAACCGCTCAGGATCTGGCTCGGAAAAAGCACGCATCTGCCGTTGATCGGGCCGTTCTTCACCTGGGATCCGGCGCCGCTGATCCTGAGCTGGTGCGGGTTTCTGTTCGACTCGACGGTGGTCGGTTTTCTCCTGTACCGGCGTACGCGACCCTACGCGTACGCCGCGGTGATCGTGTTCCATACGCTCACGCGGCTGCTGTTTCCGATCGGGATGTTCCCGGTGATCATGACGCTGTCGGCGTTGATGTTCTTCGAGCCCGACTGGCCGCGAGCGTGGCTCGCTCGGGCACGCAAGCTGTTCGGTCGCGCTCCAGCGGCTCCGGCGCCAGAGCTCGAAGTGCCGCGCAGCGAGCCGCTGGCCGCGACGTCCCTCCAGCGCGCGGCGGTCGCCCTCGGCGTCGCCTACTGCGCGGTCCAGCTGGCAATGCCGCTGCGCTTCCTGGCCTACGGCGGCAATGTGCTGTGGCACGAGCAGGGGATGCGCTTCTCGTGGCGGGTGATGGTGCGCGCCAAAGGCGGGAACACCACCTTCGTCGTCCACAGCCCACGCACGGGTCATATCTGGCGGGTGAGCCCGCGTGCCTACCTGACGGGTCTCCAGGAGAGCGAGATGTCGAGCCAGCCGGATCTGATCCTGCAGCTCGCGCGACACATCCAGCACGACTTCGAGCAGCGCGGCCTCGGCCCCGTCGAGGTGCGCGCCGACTCGCGCGTCGCCCTGAACGGCCGTCGCGGACGGCCTTTTCTCGACCCCGACGTGGACCTCGCCCGGGTCGAGGACGGCCTTTCGAAGGCAAGCTGGGTGCTGCCGAGCCCCTCGGAAGCGCCGGCGCACACGCGGCCGGTACTCTGATCCGGATTCGTGTACGCTCGCGGCATGCGCCGCTCCGCGGTCTCGCTGCTGCTGTTCGCTCTGACTCGTCCGGCCTCGGCTCAGCCGGCATCCGAGCCGGCCCCCGACACCGCGGAACCCGCAGCGGCGGAGCAAGCCCGGACTCCGCCCACTCCTGCGGCGCCCGAGCC
>JALYWZ010000028.1 GCA_030852505.1 Myxococcota bacterium
CAATTCGCCTGCGCCTTACGACTCGGGGTACGGCTCGTCCGAGCCGCAGCCGCCCGAGCCTCCCAAGCCCTCGGTCGCGATCCTGGCGATGAAGATCATCGCCGTCGGCGCGCCCACCGTCAGCGATCCGCCCGAAGTCGGACCCGACATCGAGCAGGATATCGAGATCCACGTAGACCTGCCGAACGCGCTCGCTTCGGGGCTCGAGGAGCCGGCGGACGCCAACTTCGACGACGACACGCCGCCCTACGTCGAGCGCCTCACGCCGGAGCCCGTCGAGCTCTCCGACGCCGACGTCGCGCCGGACTCGACGCAGACCCCGATGCGCGCCGAAGTTGCCGCGCCCGAGGTGACCGCGCGTGAAGAGACGATCTCGATCCCCCCGATCGAGATCGACGCCGACACGCCCGTTCCCGAGATCAGCCCCACCGGCGACGAAGCCCCGCCCGACATCCCGGGCGAGGGCGAAGCCGGCAAGCAGCCGCCCCCTCCGCCGCGTCGCAAGACCGCGAGCAAGTCCACGCCCCCGGGCAAGACGCTCCCCACTGCCAAGAAGCGCCAGCGCCGCCCGTGGTGGGAAGACGTCTTCGGCGAAGAATTCATCCGCGCCGCCCCCAAGGTCAGCCCGAGCCACGTCGCGCGCGAAGTCGACTTCATCGAGAGCTCGCTGGGCATCGCCCCCGGTGGCGTGGTGCTCGACCTCGCGTGCGGCGCAGGCCACCACGCCGTCGAGCTCGCCGCGCGCGGCTACGGAATGGTTGGCTACGACCTGTCGCTCTACCAGCTCTCTCTCGCCGCAGACGTCGCGAAGGCCCGCGCCCAGAAGATCAACTTCATGCAGGGCGACATGCGCGAGATGGCCTTCGAAGACATGTTCGACGGCGTGTTCTCCTGGAACACGAGCTTCGGCTACTTCGAAGAAGAGAAGAACCTCTCGGTCCTGCAGCGCGTCTTCCGCGCGCTCAAGCCCGGCGGCATGTTCCTGGTCGACGTCGTCAACCGCGACTTCGCCGCGTCTCAGTCCCCGAGCCAGAACTGGTACGAAGGCGAAGGTTGCGTCTGCATGGACGACATGAGCCTCGACTTCATCACCAGCCGCCTGCGCGTCAAACGCTCGGTGATCCTCGACGACGGCCGCACTCGCGAGTGCACCTACTCCGTCCGCGTCTACTCCCTCCACGAGCTCGGCAAGCTCCTCCACGACGTCGGATTCAGGGTGACGGAGTGCACGGGGCATCCGTCGGTGCCCGGCGTGTTCTTCGGCGAACATTCGCCGCGCATCATCGTGGTCGCGCAAAAGCCGTAGCTCAGCCCCTCGTGACTCGCTACGGCGCGTAGCTGAGCGCGAGGCCGAAATAGACGATGTCCGGGGCGATCTCGTTCGAGGTGTCGGACGTGCAGTCGTCGTCGATGCACGCTTGGTCGACGCTCGTCAGATACCAGCGCACCTGAGGCCCGAGGCGGAAGCCGCTGCCGAGCTGCGCGTCGGCGCCGAACGCCAGCACCGGCATGAATGCAAAGTCCGCCTTGCCCTCGAGCTGCAGGTTCACTCCGTTCACGGAGTATCCGTATCTGAGCTCGCCGCTTCCGAATGCTGCGCCCAACGAACCCCAGGCGCGCACGGGGCCGCCGGCGCCCAGGATCCCGCGTACCTCCAGACCCAATAGTCGGACCTCGCCTTCGTTCGTTTCGGGTTGATCGGCGCTGCGCCGCACGGCGACGCGCACGCGGTTGTAGTGGCTGAACAGATTCACCCCGAAGTTCGGGTGGAACGCATACCCGGCAGCCACGGTGGCGCCGAACCCTTGCCTCAGGCGATCGGTGGTGTTGCCGCCGAACGGTCCGCCGACGCCCAAAGAGACCTCGGCATACAACCCAGTTGTCTTCGACGACTCGTCGGACGGCGCTGTCGTCGGCCGAGTTTCACCGGCGTTCAGGGCCGGCGTGGCGGGCGGCGCGGCAGGGTGCGCTTCTGGAGGCGGAGCTTCCGACGCCGTCGTGGGCGGAGAAACCAACGCGGTGGAATCAGGCACTGGCGGTGTCGCCGGGGGTGGCGGCTCGTCCGGCGCTTGAGCCCCTGCCGTGCCGGAAATCGACTGAACCCCGAGAAGCGAACCAGCGCACAAGGCGAAGCGGAAGACCGAATACATTGTCGTGACCTCGCTGCTCCCCTCGGAACGTTGCGCCCACGGGTTGCGAACTTTCGTCGTCACCTCCTGCGGCGCCCTTGCCGGGCGCTGTATCCTGGGCGCGGGGAAGCACCGGTTGCGCCGTGCTATCGTTCGCCACGTGAGCGGCAGCCAAGGAAATCCCGCAGAGATCCGCCGGCGAGTGGACGGTTGGCGAGCCGCCGAGCAGCGTGAGCGTGCGGTTCGACGCGAACAGCCGATTCTGGAACCATCTGCATCTCTGGCTGCCGCCGAGGAGCTCCGCGAGCTCGCTCCCGATTCGTTCCGCCGGGAAGAAGCGGTTCGGGAGCGCGGCGTCCTCGCGGCTCGGGCTGCTTGGGCCAGGTTGCGGAGCCGTGCGGGATGGCAGCCGGGCGATCGAAACGGCCGGTGAGCGGCCGCCTCGGGGATGCAATCGCTTCCCTCGCTCGGGCTCTTTCGCTCTTGCCCGCACCGGGGATGCTCATCGGGGGCATTGCCGTCATCGCTCGGGGAGTCGCTCGCACCACGCGAGACGTAGACGCGACGGTGAGCTCCGAGGGGGCTTCATTGGACGAGATCCTGTCGGTGCTCGACGAGCAAGGGTTGCGGCCGCGGATCGACGACGCGCTCGGTTTTGCTCGAGCGAATCAGGTTCTGCTGCTCCAGCACGCAGAGAGCGGGGTGGACGTCGATGTCTCGATCGCCTGGCTGCCGTTCGAGCTAGAAGCGATTCGCGCTTCGGAAAATCTCCTGTTGGCGGGGACCGCCGTGCCGGTTGCTCGTGCCGAAGATTTGGTCATCTACAAGTCAGTGGCCTGGCGACCGCAAGATCAACAGGATGTCGAGCGACTCCTGACGCTCCACGGCAGAGCGATGGATCTGGCGCGCGTGACGCGGATTGTCGCTGAGTTGGGGGCAGCCCTGGATGAGCCGGAACGCATCCGAGCGCTTGAAGAAATCATGCGACGCGCGCTGTCCTAGAAGGCTGTACCCTTGCGGCGTGGCCAAGCCCGAGGAGCCATCGACCGCCGAGCAGCCGCCGCGCGGGCACGTCCTGCGCGACGGAGTGAGAGTGGTGCGGGACGAGCACCCCCGGCAGGAGGATACGTTTCCAAGACGAACGCTCCGGAGTGCGCATCGCCTCTCGACGACCGTGGGGCACGTGTTCGTTGCAGTCTGTCTGGCGCTGGTGGTCGCGGGATTCATCACCGCAGCGCTCGGCGTGTCGCGAGCAGCCATTTACCTGGCCTTGGCTGCTGTCTGCATTTTCATCATCGCCTTCGCAGACGCGCTCGGAGGCACGATCGGCTGGGGCGGAAGCAAGGGCTCCCGCGTGGATGTTGCAAGCCCGGAACGGCTGGTGCGCTTCGTCGGCTGGATGCTGTTGCTACTCCTGTCGGCCGGTCTTCTGTTCATGGCGTGGAGCTCATAGGCCTGAGGCCTCTCACCGCGCGGAAACGCGCGCCTGACCCGAACGGCTGCGGCGCGGTCTTTGCTAACGCTTCTCGGCGTCGGAACCTGTCTCCGGCGTTCGAGGTATCCATGAAGTTCTTCTCCATGCTCCTGGGTGTTGCGGTTTCGTTGGCCTGCGCTTCGCGCGAGACACCGCCGGCGGCGCCGTCTTCGAGCGGTGTCGAGGCGGTCACGGACAACCCGAATTCAGGGCCCGACTTCAGCCCCAGCCAGCCGGACGGGACCTTCAGCTCCCCGGCTGCCACGGCCAAGGCAGCGGATGCTGGCCCAGCAGCTCCCACCGCGGGTGCCTCGGGCACGTGGCAAAGTGGGACCGGCGGCACCGCGGGCGCCACGAGCACCCCTTGAGTCCCGTTGCTCCGCAGCGCGCATTCACGCGGACCAGGCCAATGCACGGCGATCAGTTCCACCTCGCTCGCTTTCTGACCGCGCAGGATGGCGTGTACGCGAGCGTCGTGAAGGAGCTTCGCGAAGGCACTAAAACCTCGCACTGGATGTGGTTCGTGTTCCCGCAAGTGCGCGGGCTCGGCAAGAGCGCAACGGCGGAGCGTTTTGCACTCTCGGGCGTGGACGAGGCGGTGGCCTATGTTGGTCATCCGGTGCTCGGCGCCCGGCTGAGGGAGTGCGTTGAAATCGTGAACGGGCTTCGAGGTTTGAGCGCTCTCCAAGTCTTCGGAACTCCCGACGACCTCAAGTTCCGGTCGTCCATGACGCTCTTTGCGGTTGCAGCACCGAATGAGCGGCTGTTCCGGGAGGCGCTCTCCAGGTACTACGGTGGAGAGCCCGATCAGCGGACGCTCTCGCTAGTTGGCAAAGCTTGGGAGCCGGGCTGAGGTCAGGCCGAGGGCGCGCTCACTCACTCCTCCGCGTGCGCGAGGAATTTCTCGATCGCGTCTTCCTGTCCGACGAGCAGCAGGGTGTGACCCTGTTTCAGGCGGTAGTCGGGCCCGGCGAAGTTGAGGCGCGGCGCGTCCTCACCGGCGAACCAGCCGATGACGTTGAGCTCGAAGCGGCGGAAAGCGGCTTCGGTGAGGGTCTTGTCTACGTAGGCCGGGGTGACGGACCAGGGCACCACGCGGAAGTGCATGGCGAAGTCGAGGATGTGGCCTGCTACGGGGTTCAGGACTTGAACGGCGAGGCGGCGGCCCATTTCGTTCTCGACCTGGATGGCGCGCGTGGCGCCGACCCGTTGGAGGACGTGAGCCTGGCGATCGTTGGCGGCCCGCGCGAAGATGACCTTGAGACCGAGCTGGGCGAGCTGGGAGACGCACAGCACGACGCCCTCGAAGGCTTCGCCAGCGGTGACCACGGCCACGTCCATGTCGCGGGCGCCGACGTTGTCGAGCACGGCGGGGTCGGTGGCGTCGGCGACGAACGCGGCAGAAGTCTTGGAGCGGACGCTCTCGACGGCTTCTGGCTGCTTGTCGACGACGACGACTTCGCAGCCGCTCTGCCAGAGCTCGTCCACCAGGGCTCCGCCAAAGCGGCCCACGCCAATTACCAGCACCTTGCGAGGTCGTTTCATGGGGTTTCGCTCGGGCTCAGCCGATCAGCACGCGCTCTTCGGGGAGCTTGAGCACGGCGGGAGAGCTTGCCTTCGACGCCACCGCCAGCGCAAGTGTCAGCGGGCCGATCCTGCCGACGAACATCAGCGCCGTGACCAGCAGCTTGCCCGGCACGCTGAGCTCGGGCGTGATGCCGGTGGACAGCCCGGCCGTGGAGAACGCGCTGAAGGCCTCGAAGACCAGCTCGAGCGGCGGGTGATCTTCGACGAGGAACAGCCCGAGGATCGCCAGAGAGACGATCGAGATGCTCATGAAGACCACGCCGATCGAGCGGCGTAGAATGGCCTCGGGCAGGGCGCGGTCGAACAGTCGAGGTTCGCGGGCGGTGAGCTCCGCGCGCAGGCCAGCATACAGCGCAGCAACGGTGGTGGTCTTGATGCCGCCGCCGCAGGAGCCGGGGCTCGCGCCGACGAACATCGCGGCGCAGGTGACGAGCAGCGTGGCTGCTTGAAACCCGCCGAGGTCCACCAGCTGAAAGCCGGCCGTGCGCGCCGAGATCGACTGGAACACCGCCGCGCTCAGGCGGGAGAGCGGCGAGAGCTGGGCGAAGGCGCCGCGCCACTCGAGCGCGAGGTACACGAACGAAAGGATTACCAGCAGCGAGCCGCTCGTCACCAGGCACACGCGCGCGTGGAGGCTCAGGCGATCGGGGCGCTTCCTGCGCACGCGCGCGCCGAGCCTGCCGAGCAGCTCGTCGATCACGGGAAAACCGATGCCGCCGAGCAGAATCAGCGCCGACACGGTGCCGAGCACCGCTGGATCCGCGACGAAGGGCTCGAGGCCGCGTGGAAAGATCGAGAAACCGGCGTTGCAGAAGGCGCTCACGGCGTGAAAGATCGACGCCCACAGCGCACCGTCCATTCCGAGCGCCCCGGCGCCCTCCGCGAGCTCGCTCGAGCGAAAGGAGCGGTAGAGCAGCAGCGCTCCGACGAGCTCGATCAGCAGCGTATAAATGACGATCGACGAGACCGTGCGACGCAGGCCGGCTAGCGAGTGCGTATCCACCACGTGCGCCAGGGCCACGCGGCTCCGCACCCGCATTCGCTGCCCGATCAGCATCGCAATCGCTGAAGACAGCACCATGATGCCGATGCCCCCGATCTGGACCAGCACACACAGCACGAGCTGACCGAACTCTGTGTATGTCTCCGACAGGGTGCTCACCGAAAGGCCGGTGATACAGACAGCGCTGAACGCCATGAACAGGTTGTCGAAGAACGACAGCTCGCTCACGTGACGCATCGACAACGGCAACGACAAGAGGAACGTCCCGAACAGCCCCGCCCCCGCGAACGACGCGGCGAGCGAACGGGACGGGTGATCGGCGACTTGCCGAGCCAGGCGCGCGATCCAGGAACCCGACGACAGGGGACCGAGCATCAGCACGGCCATCACCGCCACCGAGTAGCTGCGCGCCGAACCCGCGAAGTACTCCGGCTCGAGCCCGCGGCTGGCGAGGTACACCCAGCCCCGCGCCGCGAAGAACCCCACCGCGAGCCCGACCACTGCCAGCCGCACGCCCAGCGTTTGCCGGAACGACTCGTGCTCGGTGCCTGGCAAGCGCAGCACCAGATACGCCCACGGCAAGAACAGCAGCGCGACCGCACCCAACCAGGCCAGGGCCGCAAAGTGCAGCGGCCACGCGAAGTCGAGCGCCAGCAACGCCGACTGCACGCCACACACCGTCCACAGCGCCCGCTCCGTCCGCACGCGCTTGCGAGCCAGCGCGGGGATCAGGCTCGTGCGAGCGCCGGCGGGCACGCTCGGAACGGTGCTGGGTCGTGGAAAGTCGGAGGCGGGCGGGGACACCGGCGCAGAATAGCCGCCGCAGCACGCCGCTGAAACCCGATACTCCGAGCAGACGGAACGATACGACCGCAGCGGAGGAATAACGCTAGCTCCGCCTGGCTGCGGTCCGTGACAAACTTCGGAGCACGATGATCACGCTGTACGGTTTTGGGCGCATCTTCCCGGGTGGGGTAGGTGAGACGAAGGACCTCCGGGTGCAGTGGGCGCTCGAGGAGACGGGGCTCGAGTACCAGGTGCGCGCGCTCGATCAGCCGGCGGGCGATCTGGACAGCGATGGCTACGTGCAGCTCAATCCGTTTCGGCAGGTGCCGGTCATCTATGACGATGGGTTCGTGATGACCGAGTCTGCGGCGATTGTGCTGTACCTGGCCGAGAAGGCCGGAAAACTCTTGCCCCGCGACTTTCAGGGGCGGACGCGCGTGGTGCAGTGGTGCTTCGCTGCCGTCGCCACCGTCGAGCCGACGCTCATGTGTCTGGATGCGATGGGGATCTTCGACGAGAACAAGGCGGCAGCCCGCATGCACGAAGAAGTGCCGAAGCTCGCACATCGCTGGCTCGAAGGGGTCGAGCGGCGGCTCGAGAACCGGGAGTGGATCGCTTGCGACGACTTCACCGTCGCCGACATCATGATGGCGGGCGTGCTGCGGACGATCCGCAAGACGCAGCTGATGCAGCCGTTCCCGCGGGTGCGAGCCTACTACGAACGGTGCTTCGCGCGGCCCGCCTGGGAGCGCACCCTCGCGCAGTACGCGCAGCGGTTCGGGATCGACATCGAGCAGATCCGCTGATGCCTCCCGGGGGTTATCCCGGGCATACTGCTTCCTTGTAAAACTCGTACTCGCGGCAAACGCCGAGCTCGTTCACACCGCTCGGGCCGTCGCACCACAGCTCGTTCGCGCAGGCGGCGCGGTCGTTGGTGCGGCATTCCTCGCCGAGGGGGAGGCCGAGCGCACAGCTCCGCTCGGCTGGTGCCGAAGGCGCAGAGTAGCAACGGCCCTCGGAGCCGCAGGCGATGGCGTTCTGGCACTCCTCGCCGATGGCGCGAAGTGGGCGACAGGTCTGCCCGCCGTCTTCGTCGCTGTCGTAGGCGCAGTGCAGTCCCTCGTCTTCGAAGCAGTAGACGCGAGGTCCGGTGGTCACGCCGCCCTCGTTCGCGGAACACTCGGTGCGGCTCTGGCAATCGGCCTCGCAGGGCTCTCCCTCTTCTGCGTGAGTGAGGGGGGTGCAGGTCCCGACTGAGTCGTTCCCCGTGAACCGGCAGATCACCGGTCCGTCCCGGCGAACGCACTCCTCGAAGTCTGCGCAGGGCTCGCCCGGACCCCGAGTTCCGGCGAGCAAGCCGCGGCAGGCTTCGGCGATGCCGGTTTCGGTGCAGGTCGTCGCCGCGTTCTCGTACGCCAGGATGCAGTCTTCGAGCGCGTCGGTGTCGAGCACCACCTTCCCGTTCTGCAGTTTCCGCTCGATCGGGGCCCAGCCGAACTCGCTCGCGCAGCGGTTCGGCTGCGCGCCCAGCCCTTTCTTGTCGCAGCACGCAACGGCGGCGTCGCATTGAGCCTGAAACAAGCCCTCGAGCGTCCGGGGATGAGGACCCGCTGCGCCGGCAGCACCGCCGGTAGAGGTCTCACCGCCTTCGGCCTGGCCGCCTTGCGAGCTATCTCCGCCGGTCGGGGAGCCCGTCGCGGTCTGCCCTGCTTCCGTGCTGCGACCACCCATGTCTCGCCCGCCGGAGCTGTTACGTCCCCCCGTGCTGGAGCTGCTGCTTCCGCCCGTGTCTCCGGCGCTGCCCTCGTCGGGCCCGTCCGAGCTATTGCCTCCACAGTTCGCTACCAAAGTAACGGAGAGCGAGATCAGCCCCCAGCGTCGCGACACCCGAAATCCCATACCTCCCATGAGAGCAGCGGATCACGCAGCAAAGCAAGATCGGTCAGGAAATCCGCGTCGTGGGCGGCTACGGTCCGGTCGATGACGACGCCAGCCGAGGCCTACTTCGGGCGCTTCCGCCGCGTGCTCGAGTACATCGACACACGTGCAGACGCCGATGCGGACCTGTCCGTGGAGGCGCTGTGCCGCGTGGCGGCGTTCTCGAAGTTCCATTTCCACCGGCAGTTCAGCGAGCTCTTCGGGGTGGCGGCGCACAAGTACGTGCAGCTCGTTCGATTGCGCCGCGCCTCGTATCGTCTGGCGTTCCGCGGCGACAGCATCCTCGATATCGCGTTGTCGAGCGGTTACGAGAGCCACGAAGCCTTCTCGCGCGCCTTCCGCAAGCTGCTCGAGCAGGCGCCGTCCGAGTTTCGAGCCGAGCCGGATTGGCAGCGCTTTCACCAAACCCAGGCGCCACTCACCGAAGTCAGGAGCGAGCACATGAGCCCCGCATATCGACACGAAGACGTCAGCATTCAGGACTTTCCAGAGACGCGAGTGGCTGTCCTGGAACACCGCGGTGATCCGCGCCGGCTGGGCGACTCGATCCGCAAGTTCATCGAGTGGAGAAAGCAGAATCGGCTTCCGCCGCGCGTGAGCGCCACCTTCAACCTCTTCTACGAGCCCCCCGAAGCGACCGAGGATTTTCGGCTCGATCTGTGTGCGGCCATCACCGACGACATTTCCCCGAACGCTTCCGGTGTGATTCAGAAGTCCATTCCGGCGGGGCGCTGCGCCGTGCTCCGACACGTGGGCTCGGACGACACGCTCGCCGCGTCGATTCACTACCTGTACTCGACGTGGCTGCCGAAGAGCGGCGAAGAGCCCCGCGACTTCCCCCTCTTCGCGCGCCGCGTCCGCTTCTTCCCCGATGTCCCCGAGCACGAGGCGCTCACCGAGATCTATCTGCCGATCCGGTGACAACCGCCAGTGAGCGATGCCTGCGCTGCTTGACGAAGCCGGAAGGCGTGTTAAATACCGGACCACTATGTGGCTGAACGAGTTCGTCTGAGACCCTGATCGAGCGGCTCGAGCTTCCGGGTGGCGTCGTTTGACGACGCGGCTCGGTGTGCGAGCGGTTCGTTTCCCGTCTTTGCGAAGGTTCTGCCACGGAGCATCGAGCTCCCCCGTTCCCCCGCTATTTGTCCGTGATTCGAGCCCTTGACGCTGATGCGCCAAGCGGCGAGTGACGGCGAGGCGGAGGGTTTGGCGGGGGAGTCGTCGGGCCCAGCGATGGCGCGAGCCGCGCAAACACGCTGTTCCGGTCAACCGGGACATGCGAGCGCGAATGTGTGTCCGTGGTTCGAGAGTCGATATCCCACGAAAAGGGGTTTGTATGCTCAAGTTCAATTCCAAGCCTGTGGCCGAGCACTCCGAGGTGCCGCTCGGCGATGACGGCCAGCTCGAGAAGCTGGTCGCGCGCTTCAACGATCGTGAAGAGGCCCCGGCCGGGCCCGAGGGCGCTGTTTGTTACGTGGTGTCGGTCGGCCCGGAGCGCGATCCGGTCGCGCGCGCCGCGCAGCTCGCGGAGATCGTCTCGCTGGTGCAGCACCAGGGCGGTCAGGTGGTGGGGCAGGAAATCGTGCGGTTGACCCGGCCCCACGCTCGCACGCTGCTCGGCACGGGTACGGCACAGGCCATCGCCGAGAGAGCGCGCGCGCAGGGGGCGACGCTGCTGGTGCTCGACGCGGAGCTCACCCCCTCCCAGACGCGCAACCTGGAAGACGCGCTCGGGATGCCGCTGTGCGATCGCGAAGCGGTGATCTTGAACGTGTTCTTGCGGCACGCGCGGACGCGGCGGGCGCGGATCCAGGTCGAGATCGCGCAGCTCGAGTACCTGCGCCCGAGGATCCGCGGCTTGGGGCTCGACATGGACCAGCAGACGGGCGGCAACAAATATGCGCGGGGTCCCGGTGAAACGGCGTCGGAGCTGATGGCGCGGAAGCTCGACGGACGGCTCAAACAGCTGAAGCTCGCGCTCGAGAGCTGTGAGAAGAGCGGCCAGGTGCAGCGGCAGCAACGGAGCTCGGCGCAGCGCGTCGCGCTGGTGGGCTACACCAACGCCGGCAAGACCTCGCTGATGAACGCGCTGACGCGCGCCGAGCTCTCGGCCCGCGACATGCCGTTCGAGACGCTGGATACGACCTCGCGTTGCCTCACGCGCCACGGAAGTGAGATCGTGCTCAGCGACACGGTCGGGTTCATCCGGCGCCTGCCGGAGCGATTGCTGGCGAGCTTTCACTCGACGTTGTCGGAAATCAGCGAGGCGTCGCTGCTGCTGATCGTGGTCGACGTGTCCGATCCGGAGCGCGAGCTGCAGCTCGAGACCACGCTCCGGCTGATCGAGCAGATCGGCGCCCAGGACGTGCCGCGATTCTACGTGTTCAACAAGCTCGACCGCTCGACCGCGCCGCCCGAGCCGAACGAGCTCGCCGCGCTCTGCGACGGTCATCCGTGGCAGATGCTGAGCGCGCACGATGCCCCGGCGGTCGCGCTGCTGCAGCAAAGGTTGATCGAGCAAGTGCGCAGCCGAGAAGAGCAGGACACGCTGTTCATCCCGTACGGGCGTTCGAACCAATTGAGCTTGATTTATGCCAACTGCCGCGTGCTCGGCAGCGAAGCCGGCGATGCCGGTCTGAAGCTTCAGGTCCAGGCATCGCCCGCCGTCATGGCGCGCCTGCGCGGTAGCTTGAAAGGAGTCCACTGATGCCTAGAACGATAGAGCTGACAGACGTCACCGTCAGGACCGCGAGCGGTCGCGCCCTGTTCGAAGGCCTGAATCTGCAAATGGACCACGAGCACGTGGCCCTCGTCGGGCGCAACGGCGTCGGCAAGTCCACGCTGCTCTCGCTGATCGCGGGCGAGGAAACCGAGAGCTCCGGGCGCCTGCGAGTGCGAAGCAAACCGCACTACGTGCCGCAGCTCGACGAGGGCTCGGAGCCGCTCAGCCGCGGCGAGCTGCGGCGGCTCGCGCTCGAGGCGGCGCGCACGTCTCGAGCCGAGATCTTGCTGCTCGACGAGCCCACGCTGCACCTGGACGACCGCGCGGTAGCCTGGCTTCGCGCGTGGCTCGCGGAGTATCCGGGCGGCGTGATCGTCGCCTCGCACGACCGGCGCCTGTTGCGCGACTTGCGCCATTTTCTGGTGCTTCGGGAGGCGGGCGGTCAGTACTTCGGCGGCTCGCTCGACGAGCTCGAGCGTCACCTCGAGCACGATCATCGGGCTCACGAACAGCGCTACGCCCGCGACCTGCAGCGCCTCGCGGAGCGCGAAGCCGACATCGCCCAGATCGCGCGCCGCCGGGACCGAAAGAAAAGGAGCGGACGTACCCGCGAGCTCGATCGGTGTACGCCGCGGATCCGTCTCAACCAGAAGCGCGGCCAGGCGCAGGTTTACCAGGGGCGCCTCGCGCAGATCCGCCAGCAGCGCCTGGACGCCCTGCGCGACTGGACGGCTGCCTCCCGCCGCGCCTTGAGCGTCGATCTGGACTTGGAGCTCACGCTGCCGGCACTTCCTCCGGCCTCGAGCAAGCCCCTCGTCAGTCTGCGCGGCGTCACCGCGCGCACCTTCGAGCGAGCAATCTTTAGGGATCTCGATCTGGGCTTGAACCGGGAGCGCGTCGCGGTCGTCGGTCCGAACGGTGCGGGCAAGACCACGCTGCTCGAGATCGTCACGCGACAGCGCAAGCCGGACTCGGGTTCCGTGCGAGCCGACCTCTCCCGGATCGGCTACATCGCGCAAGGCGGCAGCAACTGGCTCCTCGATTGCTCCCTCCACGAACACCTGCGAGGGCTGTCCCTCTCTGACGCGGAGGTCGCCCGGATCCTCGTCACCCACCGTTTCCCCCTGGCCCTCGCCGAGCGCCCGCTGCGTTCGCTGAGCCCGGGCGAACGCGCGCGCGCCGCGCTGATTGCGCTGTTTTCTCGGCCAAACGCGCTGGAGCTGCTCGTTCTCGACGAGCCGACCTTCAGCCTCGACCTCGTCGGTTTGCGCGCCTTGAGGGCGGCGCTCTGTAAATGGCCAGGCGGGCTATTGATAGCGAGCCATGATCGCGAGTTCTTGGCGGAGCTCGGCATCGAGCAGACCCTCGAGCTCGCGCCGCCGCACGAGAGCGCTCGTAGCGACGATTTTCGCGGGGTGGCTTGAGGCATTCTGCGTCGTCGCGGGGGCGAATTTTCCGTTGTCGCCTGGCAGCTTGCGACGCAAGGTCGTGTCCATGACGCGCAACGTGCTCGTGATCCACGGTGCCGGGGAACCGCTGCGGCGTGCCGGGAAGGTTTACTGGGAGCCGCTGCTGCAGCGTGGATTGGGTTCCGGTTACGAAGTGCGCGCCCCACGAATGCCGGAGCCGGAGGATCCGAGCTATCGAGACTGGTCCGAGCGCCTGGCAGAGCTGCTCGAGCAAACGGACGCGCCAGTGCTGGTCGGTCACTCCTTCGGGGCGTCCGTGATCCTCAAGTACCTCTCGGAGGTCAGCGAGCGGCCGCCGCTCTTCGGGGTGTTTCTGGCTGCCGTGCCGTTCTGGGGGCCGAAGTTTCCGGAGCTCGTGCTGCGCGCGGACTTCGGTGCGCGGCTTCGGGATCTTTCGCCTGTGTATTTCTACCGAAGCGCGGACGACGAGGTGATACCGCTCGAGCACCTCGAGCGTTACCGGAAGGCACTGCCGCACGCCGTGGTGCGGACCCTCGAAGGGCGCGGCCACGACTTCGACCAGCCGGAGTTCCCGGAGCTCGTCGCGGACATTCGAAGCCTGGAAGAATGAGCGCTCGCTTCGGCTCGCGGGCAGAGGTCGTTGCTCGTCTTGCAAACGGTGGCACGCTCTGCACCGATGAACACCAGCGTGTCGCGGTTTCGCGTCGTCGCCTACTGGGAAGGCATTTCTTACCTGGTACTGCTGCTGATCGCGATGCCCCTGAAGTACGGGCTGGGCCTTGCGGTCGCGGTGCGCGTCGTCGGGTCCTTGCACGGTGCGTTGTTCGTCGCGTACTTGGTGCTGCTTGCTCTGGCAGCCCGAGCACTGGGCCCGCGCCTCACCGCGCTCGCCGCGGTCGTATCGCTGATCCCCGGCGGCACGTTCTGGCTCGACGGGAAGCTCGGTGAGCTCGGTAAGACGCCAGCTACTGTCTCAAACCAAACCAGCTGACCGCGGCCGCCGGCTACGCGCGTTTCACGAACTTTTGCAGCGCGACGCACACCCCGACGAACAGCGCCGCGGAGACGGCGAGCGAGGTGTGAATGCTGCTGAAGCTCGCGGCGAGGCCGACGGTGATGCCGCTGAAGGTGCGCAGGCCCGAGGCGGCCATGGCGTAGAGGCCGAGCACTCGGCCACGAGCCGCATCGGGCGCATGCAATTGAACGAGCGTCTGGGCGACGCTGTTGAACGACAGCTCGAAGAAACCGGCAATGAAGAGCAGCACCAGCGCGAGCGGGTAAATCTGCGACACGGCAAAGCCCCCGAGCGCGAGGCCCCAGATCGCGGCGAGCTTCAGGGCCGAAGTGGCCGTGGTGCCGAAGCGATCCGAGCGCATCTCCAGCAGTAACCCGCCGAGCAGTGCGCCAGCGGCGTCGGCGGCGAGCAGCGACGTGTAGGCGATGCCGGGGTCGCCGTGGCCGAGAGCGGTTGCGAAGCCGGGCATCTGGGCCTGGTAGCTGTTGCCGACGAAGAACGAGGCGGCGCCCGCCAGCGCGACCATGCTGCCGATCACCGGGATCTGTCGGACTTCGCGGAGCGACTGCAACAGATCGCCCAAACCGCGCACGGCGCGCCGCTGCTGCGGCGGCGCTGGAAGGGACAGGGAATGTGCCGCGGGAGCGTCGAGGGGCGTGGCCTCGGCCGGGGCGACCGCCATCGTGCGCGCGGCGCGAAAGTGCCGGCCGTACGGCGCGCGCGCGAGCCAGACGAGCAGCGGCAAATAGAAGCATGCGTTCAAGAAAATGCCGCGAGTCGGCCCGAGCGTGAGCATCACCAGGCTGCC
>JALYWZ010000229.1 GCA_030852505.1 Myxococcota bacterium
CGTCGCAAGTCCGAAAACGAGCGCCGATTGGAGTCCCCTTTACCTCCAGCGGTCCCTCCGTTCGATGGGGGAGGAACCGCTGGAGCAAACCCAGCCCGCGCCCCCCGAACGGCCGAACGCATCAGCTACCCCGTCGTTCCCACCAGGGCGCCTCGAGATGCCCCGGTTTAGCTCGCCAGCGCGTCTTGGTCATTGTGATCACGCGCCGATCCTTTGTGTAGGCGCGCCACCCGCGTGGATGGCGCGGGTGTATCACCCGAGGGTGACGGGCGGTAGATTTCATTGTTCGGCGGCGCGATGCCCAAGGCGGCCGTGGCTCGGCTGGTGGAACGATTCACCGAGCGCGCGGGTCCGAAATTCGCTGGGGGTGACCTGCGTCCACCGCACGAAGGCGTGGTGAAACGCCGAACTGTCGCCGAAGCCGAGGGCATGAACGACCTCTGCGATCGCGAGCTCTCGACGACGCAGAAGTCGTTCCGCAGCGGCACGAAGCACGCGGTTCGCGATCTCCGCATAGCTCGTGCCTTCGTTCCTCAACATCCGCTGCAGGGTGCGCGGCGAAAGGCCGAGCTGGCGTGCCACGTTCGCTAATCCCGGCGCGATTCCGCCGCTCAACAAGGCTTCGACTCGGCCACTCACGGTGGCCGGGCGCTCGGCGCTGGCGAGCGCGGGCTCGGCGTAGCGGCGGAGCAGCTCGGAGAGAGCGTCGTCACGGTTTCGCATCGGCGAATTCAGCAAAGCCTTGTCGAACACCAGCCGATCGAGCGCGGCGTCGAACTGCGGCGTGACGCCGAAAACCTCTCGATACGCGTCGAGGTGCTCGGGCGCGGAGTGCCGGAAGCTCACATGGCGCAGCTGCCACGACGGCGGCCCGAAGCGGCCCAAGAAGACGTTGCGCGAGCCCAGTAGGTACTCGGCGACCGGAGCCAGGGGCGGGCGCGCCGGTCGCTCGAACAGGGTGAGCGCCGCGTCCTCCCCGTCCGTCTCCAGGGTCCATTCGATGGCGTTCGTGATCAGCGGCAAGAATCGGAACTTGGCCTCGAGCGCGTCGTTCAGGTCTTGGCGTTGCCTTCCAGAAACGTGATCACGTCGCACACCGTCAGGTCGATGTGCTCTGCAGCGCGCAACGCGAACGACCCATCGCCGGTGACCTGAAGGAGCCGGTCCCACACGCCGGCGATCTGCGGGAGCGGTAGCCGGACGTCCCAGCCCGTGGTGGCGGGGTCGGGCATGCCGAACTCGGCGAACACGGGCGCGGCCGGAATGCCCGCGGCGTCGAGCGCTAACGCGACAGGGCGGTAGAGCCGAACAGCGACGGTGGGGACGAGCACCCGGAGAGCCTGCCATGACGGCGAAGGCTCGCCAGGGAGTGGTCCGAGCAGCCGCGAGGAGCAGCGTGCCGGAGATTCGGCCATTCGACGGGTCCGGCATCCGCCGCCATGATCGTCGTCGGCGAACTGTATCAGAGCCCTCGCTGCCCCGCCCATGACGCAGGCGAGAACGAACCTCGACGCCCGATCCGTCAGTTCACTCGCCGTTGCCCGCGAAGCCGCGAAACGCGACCATCACAGCACCACCGCCCGATCACGTGGCACGGCGAGACGTTAGGGCGCAACCGTTGATTTCTCTACGCCGTCGTTACAGTAATCCGCAGTTGACCTCGCGGCTGGTCGTGCCGATATGGTAGAGGCCATCGCTCGTCAGTGTGCGTGGCGTGTTGTTGTTCATGTCGCCGACCGCGACGATATCCACAACCGAATAGTTCGTCGGATGCTTCTCGAATGTCGCTCCCCAGCATTTGAGCACCCCGTCGCCTCCCAGCGCGCACACCGAGTTCACGCCGACTCCCTGCTGAACATCTCGCGACGCTCCGACTATATCGACGATACCTTCCAGTGCGCTCATGCCTCCCATCAGCGTCACGCGGGTTGGGGTAAGGATGTTCGCGCTCGTTGTGCTGGGCCCTGCCACTCCGGCGGCATTGTTCCCCCAGCAATAGACGTTATCTCCGCTCAGCGCGCAGACGCTGGGCCCCCAGCCGAACGTGACGACCTTACTCGGATCGCTCACGCCCAATACGGGGGTCGGATACGCGCGATTCATCGTGTCCCCGGTGGCCAGCTGCCCATAGGCATTGTAACCCCAGCAGTACACCTGTGACTCCCCATCCTCTTGCACGACGGCGCAGTTCGTGCCGTCTGAACCGATGCTGGCCTGAACCACGCCCGTGAAGGGCGTGACACCGTCGCTCGTCAGGGGCAAGGCGTATGGAGTCGTTTTGACCTCATCAATGATCCAGGTGACGTCCCCCCAGCAATACAACTGCCCCTCTCCCGTGATCGCGCATGAACTAGTTCCCCAGGTTTGCGTCGTCCCCTGGGCCAGCGCCACCACGTTTTTAAGTGGCTTGTCCGGGCCTACGAGCACGCGCGTGGCTCGATACAGCGCACCGGAAGTATCTGTGTCACCACTCCCCAGCTGACCCACGGAGTTGCCGGACGCGGCCGTCCGCCAGCAGGCTGCCATCCCGTCATCCAACACGGCGCAACCGTGCAAGTAGCCCTCGGAAGCCTCGACGACCCCGGCGAGAGGCAAGGCTGTCTCTGCGTCGAGGATGCCTGGCTGCCCAACCCCTGCCGCCTCTCCTTGATAGATCAGAGCTCCGTCCGTGCGCAGTACATAGCGGCCAAAGACGGCTTTCACGCAGCCGCCGATACCGCCTTCCTCGGTACTTCCAGCGCCAGCCGTTCCGCTTTGCGCCCCTGCACCCGCCTGAGAGGCGCCACCCGCGCCGCCGCCAGCGTCTCCACCGGAGCCACCCGCACCGCCAGACGTCGCCGGGGCGCCCGCTTCGGTACCGGTCATACTTGCTCCACCGGAACCGGCGTTTTCTGCGTTGCCCGTGTCACCTTCCACGGAGCGGCTCCCGGAGGAACCGCCGTCCGGGCGCGCGTCGCTGCCACCTGTGATTCCCACGCTGCCGCTGTTGCCGAACGTGCCGCCGGTCGCAACATGGTCATCGGCTTCTTCTTCGGGCTCGATGCAGCCATACACGACGATTAATGCGGAGATGATCGCCACCGCGGGCGCTCCAAAAGCACCACGACGGACAATACGTCGGTGGCAACGGTCAAGGGGACCCTTATCGTGGCGTGTGTACAATCGTTTCATCAGAAATCTCTGGGCAACGCAGCAAGCATGAGAAAGCGGTCAGCCTTCGGGGTTTCCAACCAGTAATGGAGTGCCACGTTCCGCACAATTATGGAGAACCCTCACCCGCGAAGACGCCTAGGGTCGATGGCCGTGACGAGCAGGCGATCACTGACCGTCGGCCAGCGTCCGCAACTCCTCCCCGAACAGCGCCCCCGCCGGCGCTACGACGGCGCAGCCGACCTGGGCCCGTTCAGCGCGAGCTTTGCTGCTCCTCTGCTGACTTCCAGAACGCGCGGACGCGCGCGACAAAGCGTTGCTCGTCCACCAAATGCGGAAAATGGGCATGCTCTGGCCAGACTTCTACGCTGGAACGGGGCACCCACCGCCTGAGTTGCTCGACGTAACCGGCCCCGGGATCCGAGCCGTGCAGCGACAGATAGGGCGCACTGATCCCGCTCACGTGACGCGTGACGGTGCGCGTCAGCTCCTCAACGTCGGTCAACAAGGGCTGCCAAGTGTCGAGCAGTACGCGCCGAGTGAGCCCTGCCCGTGTCTCGTGAAGCCGCGTGACCAGTTGCGGCGGGACCGGCCCGACGCCGCCCTCGCCGAGAACCGTGAAGTAGATGTCGGCGGGCGAGCGGGTATAAAGCTCTTTCCCAAGAGCCTTTACTCGCGCTGCCAGGCCGCTCAAATCGAGCGGTTGGTCCACGTTGATGACTCCACGAACGGGTGAGCGCGCCGCCGCGGTCGTCACTGCAATTCCTCCCAACGAGTGACCGATGAGTAACGGAGCAGAGACCCTGGCGGCCGTGAGCACGGCGTGGATGTCACGATGGAGTCCGAATGGCTCGTGGTCCTCGACGCCAGAGCTCTCCCCGTGCCCGCGCAAATCCAGTACCACACAGGTGAAGTCGTTTTCGAGCTTTCCGACAATACCGCTCCAAAGCTGTCCGTCGTCGCCCAGACCGTGAACGAACACCAACGCGGGACCGTGTCCATGAATATCGAACCGAACGCGGGCGCCGTCCTCGGTGGTGGCAAACGTTGGGGCTTGAATCACCCGCCTCGATCTCGTTCGCTCGATAGGGCGAGCATGCGCGCGAGCAACCCAGTCCGCGACGACGCACCCGACGCCCGCAACAAGCTCGTGACATGCCGTTCGATGGTGACCTCCGCACACGCAAGCGCCGCCGCGATTTGCTTGTTGCTCTCGCCGATCGCAAGCCGCTCGAGCACTCGCGCCTGCACCCGCGACACCCTCCAAGCTCGACAGGCTTGGGCAACCAGCGCCGCAGCCGTTGCGAACGCGGCCGCTCGAGTGGCGAGCTTGTACCCGCGACATCCGGGGGCGTCGAGGCTGGTAATGGAATACTCCGGGTGCCCGCGGCCGACGCGAACCGCTTCGAAAAGCGCCCGAACACCCTCTTGCGCGACGACAGGCCCCTCGAGAAGCTCTTCCGCGAGGGAATTACACCACTCCAGTCGGCCGAAGCGGTTGAATATGAACGCCGCGTCGGGCAGCGCCTTGAGAACCTGATCCAACACGGCTTGGGACGTGGCGGCTGAACGAGCTGCGCGGTCGGATTGCAGCCGAGCACGGAGTGCTGCGACCAAGCTCTGAAGTCGCTGGCGTTCGACGTCGGAGAAGGGAGCATCGCGCACGATGCCGAACCACCCGAGCATGCGTGGCCCATGGCAGACGAGGACTCGCAGTTGGTCTTCGCGTTTGCCGTCAATGACACGCCACACTGCCTTGTGTCGTTCTGCGGCCGAAGCTTCGAGCTCGATCAGGCCGTTCACCGTGAGGCAGCGATTGCGCTGAGCCGGTTGGACCAGGAGCGGATCGTATGCCGCGAAGCGGGGCGCCGCGACAGGTGACGCCTGCACGAGGCCACGATGGCCAGCTCGTCGCGCCTGCGCGTCAGGCCCTACCCAGGCACTAAATTCGAGATCCCAGCCGTGCTCGTATGGCTCAGGTTGATAAAGGATCGCGTTGTGCGCTCGGAACAGCTCGCGAATTTCTTCCAAGATGGGCTCGATGGCGAGCCCGCGATGCGGCTGATACCGAATGAGCTCTCGTCTAAGCTCCACCAACCGCTCACTCTTCCGCATTCGCGCAATTGTCTCGCACACCCTCGAGAAAGCCCAGGAAGGAACCGGACTCGAGCTCTGCGTCATCCTGAGGCAACGCCTCGGCAACGCCTTCATTGTATTCGACGAAGGGTGACGCCCCGCCCGATTCGGCGATAGGGCAGACGCGGCATCGTTCTTGCTGCGTCGCTGCTCATGCGCGTGGCAACGGTGGTGTTGGGAATTGCAATCGGCGTGTGCGTCGCACCGACGGCCTGGAGTCAGACGGAACCACCGAGCGGATCCGCTTCGGCTCCTGTTGCGCCGACGATACACCGTGGTGCCGCGGCCACGGAAAGTGAAGGAGCTTCGGAATCGTATGCACACTGGGTAGTGGCGTCCGATTTGACCGCGGTGCTGCTGTTCGCCGGTGCGTTGCAAGGTCCCGGAGAACTCGGGTATGCCTCGGCGACTACGTATCTCCTGGGTAGTCCGGCTGTGCACGTCGCGCATGGTGAAATCGGCAAGGCAGCGCTCAGCCTCGGGTTGCGGTTTGGGATTCCGATCACTGCCATGATGGTGGTGGGCGCTCTGAATCAGAGCCCTCACTGCCCCGCCAGCGACGCAGACGAGAACGACATCTACTGCAAGCCGATCGCCGAGCGCGTGCTGATCGCGGGCGCGGTCGGACTGGTTCTCGCAATGGTGGTGGACCCGGTGTTCCTCGCGCGCCGGCGTGTGCCGAGGAAGGCAGCCTTCACGATCGAGCCGAGCCTCGGCTGGACCAAGGTGCGCGGCTGGTCGCTGGGGCTTCAGGGCACCTTCTGACGCGGAGATCACTCGGACGTCTTGCTGCGTAGCCGCGTGGCGATCACGCGAAGTTTCTTCGCATCGACCAGATCCTGATCACGCGCAGCCGCAAGCTTGCTCGTCACCAGGTCTTCGAGTGCAAGAAACGCGATCGGCTCTCCAGCGCAGTCAGACGGGACCCGCCGCTTCCAGCAACCGTCCCAGAAAATTCCGTCGGGCTTCGTCAAGACGTAGATGCAATTGGGAGCGCGCCCTAGCACAAGCACCTTGTTCGTGTTGACGAGCTCTTCGACACTGAGCTGATGCGCGAAACCGAAGGCCGTCAGCGCAAGCAGAAACGCGCCGATGTTATCGTTGGTCGGGCGAATCCAGATGTCGATGTCCTTCGTTGCTCGAGGCGGCGCGTAGAAATTGTACGCGACTCCGCCGATGACGAGGAACTCAACCCCGTGAGCGTTCAACGAGTTGAAGAACTCTTTGAAGTCCTGGTTCATCGTTCGGGAACGCCTCTGCCCGGAGCGCCTCACCCGCCTTCACGCGCTCGCGGCCCGATAGGGCGAGCCACTGCTCGAGGTCGGCATCGTCAGCCTGCTCGAAAGAGTCGAATACTTGGAGAACCCGCTCCATAGAACCGGCAGTGTACCACGTGAGCCCTGATCCCGCCCGCACGGCGACGCTTCTCGACCCGGCGTCTCTTTGATCGCGGACGAGGTCTGGCGCGCCCAGCTTGCGCGACCTCTCTGTCAGGTCTCACCTGGCTGGCCGCCGAGCGGCCCGTCTTTCGGACCGTCGCTGGCTTGATCTGCCGGCAACAGCGAGACGATGCGGAACAGGTCGTCGCGCCGATCGAGGCGAGGAGTGACGGTGCCTGCGGAGCGGACGGCGTGAAGGGCGTTCAGATCGACATCGCAGATCAGCACGGTTTCCTCGTTCGAGTCGGCCTCGGCAGCGATGCCGTCGCGCGCGAACGCGAAGTCCGCGGGGGTGAGCACGGCGGCCTGCCCATAGTTGATGTCGAGGTTGCCCACGTCGGGCAGGTTGCCGACGTTGCCCGCCATCGCGACGTAGACCTGGTTCTCGACGGCGCGGGCCTGCGCGCAGTAGCGGACGCGCAGGTAGCTCTGTCGCGTGTCGGTGCAGAACGGCACGAACAAGATCTCCGCGCCGAGGTCCGCGAGGT
>JALYWZ010000898.1 GCA_030852505.1 Myxococcota bacterium
CGCAAGAAGCGGCTGCACCGGCGGCCGCGGCGCCGAGCGCGGTCGAAGCTCGAGAGCCCGCTGCCGCGCGCGAAGCCTTGCCGCTCGAGTATCCACCGCCCGGCGCGCGCACGACGCTCGCCGTCACGGGCAGCGCCGTGTTTCTCGGCTGGTACGGCGTCTCCTGGGGCCATTCGCTGCTCGAAGACGACGCCCCGGGTGCAAAGGATCTGCGGCTGCCGGTGGTGGGCCCGTGGATGGCCCTCTCTCAAGCGGGTTGCAGCGACGGAAACCCGGACTGCAGCAAGGTCTGGGTCGTCGTGCGCGCGATCCTGAACGTGGTCGAGGGCGTCGGTCAGGCCGGAGGCCTCGCGGTCCTCGGCGAGTCTTTGTTTCTCCCTACACGGGAGCCTTCGCACCGCGCCGCGATCACTCGCCCCAGCATCCAGCCGGTACCCTTCGTCGCGGGTGATTCGCTCGGTCTCGGTTTACGCGGAAACTTTTGAACGTCGCGCCGTCGCGGCTCACTGAAATCCCGAGGCTGTTTCTCGACTTCACGAGGATCCATCGTGTGCTTTCGCGTTTTTCAGCCGGGACAGGCGTCACAGGCACTGACAGCCGGCGTGTTTCGAGACGCGGGCGCTTCGCCCCAGCCCGAAGCCTGCGCAATTGCGCTCGCCCCGCTCGCGGCGCCACGTGCTAAGCGAACGCGCGTCGCAGTCGAATCAGATGGCTCTCCCTTTGTCGAACGGAAGGGATGCAACTGGTGATGAATCGTGATAGAAGCAAACTCCGTGAAGGAGGTCCCGCGGTGAATCGACGAACCAAGTTCGTCCTAGTCACCGGTGGAGTCGTCTCTTCCATCGGTAAAGGTCTGGCAGCTGCGTCGATCGGCGCCCTCATGGAAGCGCGCGGTCTGCGCGTGACGCACATGAAGCTGGACCCGTACATCAACGTCGATCCCGGCACCATGTCCCCGTACCAGCACGGGGAGGTGTACGTGACGGACGACGGAGCCGAGACCGACCTGGATCTGGGCCACTACGAGCGGTTCACCTCGTGCCGCCTCTCCAGGAGCTCCAACGCCACCACCGGCCGTATCTACGAGTCGGTGATCAGCAAGGAGCGCCGCGGTGAGTACCTGGGCGCCACCGTCCAGGTGATCCCGCACATCACGGACGAGATCAAGGCGCGCATCTACGACGCCACGCGCGACGCCGACATCGCGATCATCGAGATTGGCGGCACCGTGGGTGACATCGAGTCGCTGCCGTTCCTCGAGGCCATCCGCCAGCTCAAGCTCGAGGCGGGGCAAGAGAACGCGATCAGCGTCCACGTCACGTTGGTCCCGCACATCGCCACGGCCGGCGAGTTCAAGACCAAGCCCACCCAGCACTCCGTCCGCGAGATGCGCGAGATCGGCATCCAACCCGACATCTTGATCTGCCGCTGCGAGCGGCCGATCGCGCGCGGACTGAAAGAGAAGATCGCGCTGTTCTCGAACGTGCCGGTCGATCGCGTGGTGTCGGCCGTCGATGTCTCGTGCATCTACGAGCTCCCGCTGGTGCTGCACGCCGAAGGGCTCGACAATCAGATCGCCGAGCGGCTCAACATCTGGTCGCGCGAGCCCGAGCTCGCCGCCTGGCGCCGCACGGTGGAGCGCTTCAAGAAGCCCGCGAACGGCACGGTGCGGATCGGCGTGGTGGGCAAGTACGTCCACCTCAAGGACAGCTACAAGTCCTTGCACGAGGCGCTGGTTCACGGCGGGCTCGCCAACGACGCCGCCGTGCAGCTCGAATACCTCGACTCCGAGCAGCTCGAGCGCAGCAGCGCCGAGGCGTTGCTGAGCGGGCTCGATGCCGTGCTCGTCCCGGGAGGCTTCGGGGACCGCGGTGTCGAGGGCAAGATCTCGGCTATCCGCTACGCGCGCGAGAACGGCGTGCCGTTCTTCGGCATCTGCCTCGGCATGCAGCTCGCCGTGATCGAGTTCGCTCGTAACGTCTGCGGGCTGAAGGGCGCGAGCTCCACGGAGTTCGACAAGGAGTGCCCGCACCCGTTGATCGACTTCCTCCCCGAGCAGCGCGGGCTGCGCGACAAGGGCGGCACCATGCGCCTCGGCGCGTTCCCGTGTCGCATCCGCCCGGGCAGCCGCGCCTTCGAGGTCTACGGCAAGGAAGAGATCAGCGAGCGGCACCGGCACCGCCTCGAGCTCAACAACGACTATCGCGACGTGCTGGTACGCGCCGGTCTTGGCCTCACGGGCACGAGTCCGGACGACAGCCTGGTGGAGATCATCGAGCTCGAGCAGCATCCGTTCTTCCTGGGCTGTCAGTTCCATCCCGAGTTCAAGAGCCGCCCGATGAACGCCCACCCGCTGTTTTCGCACTTCGTGAGAGCGGCGCTGCAGCGGCGTGACGAAATCGCGCGCTCGGCCGCCCGGGAAGAGAACCAGGTCTCGAGCGAGTCTTCGACCGTCAACTGACGGTGCCGCGGCCGCGGTGTTACGGTAGCGGCAGAACATGAGCTCTTCGCGTTCTCACCGCTACCGTGGCTGGGCCGCGCTCGTACTCGCGCTCGGCATCTCCGCCTGCAGCCCGAGCTCGACCGTGAAGGTCGCGCTCTACGGAGATTTGCCGGCTTTGCAGCGCGAAATCGAACGCGCTGACCGAGCGGGTGAGCTCGACCGCAGCGCCGTGGTCAAGCTGGCCGACGCGCTGGCGCGCCGTGAGC
>JALYWZ010000899.1 GCA_030852505.1 Myxococcota bacterium
ACCTCAAGCTGACTGGCCTCCCCACAGCCCTGCTGGTCAACTTCAACGCGACGACCCTGCGTGAAGGCCTCCGCCGCCTGACACAAAAAAAATAAATCCTTCCGATCTTCCCCCCTTCCAATCTTCTTGTTGCATCCCCTCGCCCCGACGGGATGGGAGGGGGGGGTGGTTAGACTTGGCCGGTTTTGGCCTTTTCGACCCACTTTTTGATTTCGTCTTCGATCACGGAGAGGGCCTTGCCCTTGAAGGGGCGGAGCAGGAACGGGACGTCGAGGTCGAGCTCGAAGTCTTTGTCGCCGACGTCGAGCGCTCCGTTCAAGGTCATGCCCTTCACGCTGAAGGAGATGTCGGCGTGCGTGGCGCTCTTCCAGGTCGACCGCGGCGAGTACTCGGCGAACTTGGCTTCGTAGCTCTTGATCGCCGACTCGGCGACCTGCTTGGCGCGCTCTTGGCCGAGGCCGTGATGAACGAGGTGCTTCATGCTGGCGGCATCTTGGCGCATCCCGCGGCAATGGGGAAGCGGTAGCGTTCGGCAAAAACCCGCACCTTCCGCCAGCGCGGCGGGCAGGCTCGCTCGCTTTTCACCGGGCTAGGGACTTCGGGGCTCGAAAAATAGATCCGTCACCAGACCGAAATGGTCCGAAGGCCAGATCGAGCCGCTGGTGTCGGCGCGATCGAAGGCAAGCTCGGTGCGGATCGGCTCGCCGCGCAGCAGCTTGTCGGGCCCCCGGACGAACACGTAGTCGATGCGCCGGGAGGGCTCGTGAGAGCGGCGCGCGAAGTGGTTCTTGCGATCGAACGTCGCGCCGAAGCTCCCGTCCCCTGCGTAGAGCCAGGCGTCCGTGAAGTACACGCTCTTGCCGTCCAACACCTTCAACCCGCGGAGATAGCGCATCTCGTCCGAGTCCGGATCCGCGTTCATGTCGCCCATCAGCAGCGGCGGCAGCAGCGAGCCCTGCACGGGGGCGAGCTCGAAGATCCGCTCCACGATGTAGCGTACCTGCTCGAGCCGGACCGAGCCGTGATGCAGCTTCCAGTTGAGGTGCGTGACGAACGTGGGCAGCGGGCCGTACGGCGTCTCGACCAGCGCGTAGAGCAGCGCACGGGATTCACCGCTGCCCAGCGACGGCAGCATGAACGAGCGGCTCTCGCGGATCGGCCAGCGGGTGAGCAGCGCGTTTCCGAACCGCAAGCCGTTCGAGTAGTCACAAGCCTCGACGAACACGGCTTCGTAGCCGAAGCCCTGTGCGATCTGCAGCGCCTGGCAGTGCTCGGTGCGCCCATCGAAGGCGTCGAGTCCGTTCGGAGCGAAACGCAGCACTTCTTGAAGTCCAAGGATCCCGGGCTGTAAGCGCGACAGCTCGGTCCGGATCATCTCCAAGCGCTCGGGCCACGGGCCCGATTTGTTCCAGACGTTCAGGGTGGCGATGCGCAGTGTGCTCACGTGCGCAACTATACTCTTTCGTCCTTCACGAGCGCGTCACGAGTCGACGAAGTTCGTTCGTGACGCGCGGAGGGGAATGCTAGGCTCATCGACGATTCAGCTCACGGCAGGAGCGGTCCAAGCAATGTTGATCGGAGTGGATTTCGGGGGCACCCACGTCAAGGCGGGAGTGGTCGAGGGCGGTGAAGTGATCCGCTCCACGTCTGCCGCAACCCGCGCGGGCTCGGCCCCGGAGGAGATCCTCGACGTCCTGGCGGGGGCGGTGCTCGCGCTTTCCCCCACGCCCCAGGGAGTCGGAATCGCAATCCCCGGCGAAGTCGATTCCGAGGGCCGCTGCTGGCGGCTCACGAACGTGCCCGGCTTCGCCGGCATTCACGTGGCGCGCGAGCTGTCACGGCGGCTCGGCGGCTGCCCGATCGCCGTCGAGAACGACGCGACCAGCGCCGCGCTCGGCGAGCGTCTCTACGGCCACGGCCGGGAACACCCGAGCTTCTTGATGGTGACGCTGGGCACGGGCATCGGCGGCGGGCTCGTGCTCGGTCACATGTTGTATCCGGGCGCCAACGGCTTCGCCGCGGAGTTCGGGCACCTCAACGTCGAGCGCGGTCCGGACGCGCCGCTCTGCGCGTGCGGCCAGCGCGGCTGCGTCGAGTCGTTCGCCGGCACCAAGGCGCTCGTGCGCCGCTTCAAGGAGCTCGGCGGCGCCGAGACGGACGAGGTGCTCGCGATCTCGATCAGCGCGCGCAAGGGCGAGCCCGCCGGCGTCCAGACCTTCGAGATGCTCGGGGAAGGGCTCGGCCGCGGGGTCGCCGCGGTGCAAAACCTGCTCGACCTGAACGCGATCGTGTTCTCGGGCGGCGTGGCGGCGTCCTTCGATCTGATCGAGCCGTACGTGCGCAAAGCTCTCAAAACGTACACGTTCGCTCCGCCGCTCTCGGAGGTTCCGCTGCTCGTGAGCGGGCTCGGAGAGCGAGCCGGGATCATCGGCGCGGCGTACCTCACCACGCTGTAGCCGCCTGCACGAACGTACAATACCGGGGAACGCCGTCGCTCTAAACCAACCGGCGAGCGATGTCGCGCACGCCGGTGTTGTGGGTTCTTGGCTCGGTGCTCGCAGGGGGCGCCTGCAGCTACGAGCGGGACGAGGGGCTGAACGGTCCCGTGCCGGTGATCTTCGGCGCGAGCCAGGCCGGCTCCCCCGGCTCCGGCGGGGACGAGATTGCGAGCACGGGAAAATCGGGCTCGGGGGGCGGGAG
>JALYWZ010000900.1 GCA_030852505.1 Myxococcota bacterium
CCCGGGGCCGGGCGGGGCTTCACCGGCGGGGGTCTCCCCCGCGGGCGTAGTACCCGGAGCGCCGGGCAGCAGCGCTTCGAGGGCCTGGATCCGCGCCTTGACCTTCTCGCGGTCGGGCGCGTTCGGATCCACGTTCAGGTACTCCTTGAACTTCGCGAGCGCGTGCTCGCGGTCGCCGAGCTTTTGATAACAAACGCCGGCGTTGAACAGGAACGCCGAGTAAGGGTGCGACTTGAAGCCGGCCTCGAAGACCGCGGCGGCGCCCGCGTAGTCGCCCGTGACGTACTTGGCCTGACCCGACTCCATCTGGCTGCGGATCGTCTCGAGCCGTTTGCTCGTCGCGTCCTGTCCCGCCGCCTGCGCGACGAAGACCCACAAGAACGCGATCAAGCCCGCGAACCAGCTCAGTTTCGACCGAAGTCTCTCGAGCCCCTGCAGTCCTTCTGACACTCGGCAGACCATGCTTGGGATCGGCTCGCGATACAAGCCCGCTTCCTGACGCCGCGGCCGCGAGGCCGGCAGCTCCGCGTCACTCCGGGTTTTGTCCGGCGGGCTCGGCAGGGCGCGTCGGAGCTTCCGGGGCAGCCGCTTCATCGCTCGCTTCGGTCTTGCCGCTACCCGCCTTCCGCGCAAAGTCGGCGTTCGAACGGTACGGGTCGTTCAGCGGATCGGGCGACAGCGGCGGCGGCGTCTCACTCGACGAGCCGCCACAGCCCGCGAACGAGCCGGCGAGGCAGAGGCACGCAAGCAGCAAGCGCGACGTCCGAAGCCGATTCAGCATGGGTCGCGGCCGTAGCACGGGCCTGACGCGGATGGTAATGAGGAGCGCGTCATGCGTCGAAGAGCCCCGAGCGCTTCATGATCGGCAAGCTGAAGGGCGTCGTGGCGGCGGAAGAGCCGCCGGTCGTCACGCTCGACGTCGGCGGCGTCGGCTACGAAGTGCAGATCCCCGCCGGCACGCTCGGACGGGCGCGAGCGAGCGAACGCGAGGTCGAGCTCTGGGTGCACACGGTGGTTCGAGCGGACGCGCTCGAGTTGTTCGGGTTCTCGGACGAGGGCGAGCGACGGATCTTCCGGCTGTTGATCAACGTGCCGAACGTCGGTCCGCGCACCGCCCTCGGCGTGATGAGCGCGCTCACCACGCGTGATCTCGCGCAAGCCATCCGAGCTGGCGACGCCGCCCGGTTGACCAAGGTCCCGGGCGTCGGCAAGAAGACCGCGGAGCGGCTGGTGCTGGAGCTCAAGGACAAGCTCGCGACGCTGGTGACCGGGCTCGATCTCGGCCACGAGTCCGACCCAAAACGCTTGCCAACCAGCCCCGAGCGCCCGGGCGACGCTCGCTCCCGGCTGCTCAGCGCCTTGACCAACATGGGTTACCGCCCAGCAGAAGCCGAGCGGGCCGTACAGGCTCTCGGCCAACGGGTTGGGGCGGAACCGCTGGGCGATCTGCTGCGCGAGGCGCTCGCCGAGCTCTCCGCCTGAAGAGCGGATCCTTGACCCCGCCTAGAGGTCGTGGATAATCGCGCGGTTACGAAGGTTCTCGACCGCAGGGAAGCCGGTCGTCCAAAAGGCCATGTATAGGGAGGCCACCTGTGATCACTTGTTCGAAGTGCGGCAAAGAGAATCAGGACCACTACAAGTTTTGTCTCGGCTGCGGCGCTGAGCTGCCGCGCGGAGCGCAACCCAAGTCCTTCGGTCCGCAGACGCCGTCGCGCGGAGTGGCGGCGCAACCCGCACCGTCCCCCGCTGCACCCGCTGCGGCTCCGGCACCACAGGTCGCGCGCCCGCAACCGTCACCCGCAGCGGCGCCCGCGCCTGCAGCGGGCCCGGTTCCCTGCCCGCAGTGCGGTCACCCGAACAGCACGAGCAACCGCTTCTGCGCGTCGTGCGGTTACAACCTGAGCGCGTTGGGCGGCGGCTCCGCACCGTCGATGCAAGCGGCCGCGCCCGCGTCGGCGACTGCACCGGGCGTCACGCTGACCGCGTTGCGCGCCGACGGTTCGGAAGCGGGCAGCTTCCGCTTACCCGACGCGCAGAGCGTCACGGTCGGCCGCGACACGGGCTCGATCTTCGCGGGCGACAGCTACCTTTCTCCGCGCCACGCGAGCTTCGTGCGCCGCGGCTCTCAGCTGTTGATCAAGGACGAGGGCTCGCTGAACGGCGTCTACCTCAAGCTCAAAGCCAACGAGCCGCACCTGCTCGAGTTCGGCGACGCCTTCCGGATCGGCCAGGAAATCGTGCGTTTCGAGGAGCTGAAGGGCCAGGGCAAGTCCGCCGACGGGGTCGAGCGCTTCGGCAGTCCGGCGCGCGGCTACATCGGTCGGCTCGCGCTGGTGATCGGGCGCGACACCACCGGCAACTCGTTCCCCGTCCCCGAGCGCGGCGTGCACTGCGGTCGCGAGCGCGGCGACATCTTGTTCTCGGAGGACGGCTACGTCTCCGGTCTGCACTGTCGCATCGCCAAGGGCAGCGACGGTCGCGTGTACTTGACCGACGTGGGGAGCTCGAACGGCACCTTCGTCCGCCTGAACAGCGAACGCTCGATCGGCGGCGGCGACGTGCTGCTGATGGGCCAACAACTGTTCCGCGTGGATCTGTGAGCAGGCGGCGCGCTGCCGCTCACGACGGAGCGCGTCCGTGACTGCCCACAAGACCATCCGCGTCGTGGCCGCCGTGATCGAACGCGGCGGCCATTATC
>JALYWZ010000230.1 GCA_030852505.1 Myxococcota bacterium
CGACTACCGGTGGCAGCGCCGGCGCCGTCGACACTCCGGGCGCAGAGCCCCGCGTCACGAGCGTCGATCCGTACGACCAGCAGGCGGGCATCGAGCCGACGACCACGATCACGGTCACGTTCTCCGAGCCGCTCGATCCCGCGACCGTCACGGCCGAGAGCCTCACGCTTTACGAAGGTACGACGCCGATCGACGTCGACATCGACTACTCGGGCACGAGCGCCGTGCTCACGCCGCGCGCGCCGCTCGCGTTCGCAGCCGACTACACCGTCAGCGCCACCACCGCGCTCGAAGATCTCGACGGCGCTCCGCTTTCGAAGCTCTTCGAGTCCACCTTCACCACGCGCGACGGCGCGTTCCAGCCGTCGGAGGTCGTGAGCAATCCGAGCGGAGAGCTGATCCTCCCGCTCGGCGCTCCGCCCGCTGCGGTGCTGGACGCTACGGGCAACGGGCTCGTGGTCTGGGCGCAGAGCAAATACGGCGAATCGGCGCTTTCGATCTGGGGCCGCGCTTACACCGCGGGCCAGGGCTGGGGCTCGGCGTTCGAGATCGATCAGACCGACACGTTCTGCGCGCAGGTCACGGTGGCGATGAACAGCCGCGGCGACGCGGTCGTCGCCTGGGTTCAGGATCTCTCGGACGCTGCCACGCCGGATCGGCGGATCTACGCCCGTCGCTACTCCGGCGGCGAGCTCCAGGGTGCGGCGCAAGCCATCGACTACGAGCCGAGCGAAGCGCTGCCCGGCAACATCGCCGCGGCCGTCACCGAGAGCGGCGAGTATCACGTGGCGTGGAGCGTGCGGCCCGACGCGGCGCCCGCGCTCACGTACGTCTACGCGGCCGTCGCCGATTCGGGCTCCGGCTTCGTCGGCGCGGAAGAGCCACTCAGCACCGATTGGGAGAGCGTGGTCGGCCCCGTGCTCGGCTTCGACGACGGAGGAAACGGCTTTGCCGCCTGGAGCGGCAGCAAGGCGGGCGAGTCGGCGATTTACGTGCGGCGGTACGGGCACAACACCGCGTGGGGCGCCGAAATTGCCATCATCGACAGCGCGGGCGCGGGCTACCCGTTGCCAGCCGTCGCCGTGGCACCGGCTGGCAGTGCGCTCCTCACCTGGGCGGGCCAGTATCAAGCCGGCGGCAACACCGAGCTACTCAGCAGTTACTTCACCACCGCGCAGGGCTGGACGATCGCGGAGCTCGTGGAGGACGGCAGCGGCGAGGTCCAGTCCTCGAGCGCGACCGCGACGCCGCTCGGCTTCTTCGCGGGTTGGTCTCAGACGGTCTCGCCGATCGAGAACGGCTTCGCGAACCTGTTCGGCCAGAACGGCTGGCAAGGCACGGAGCTCTTGAGCGATGGCGAGAGCCGCGTCGTGTTCGACTCCGCGGTGGCCCTCGGCTCCGATCGGCGCGGCAACGTGCTGTCCACGCTGATCCAGCAGCCGGAGATGTTCGGCGTGCACGACGTCGTGTTCTCGCGCCGCACGCGTTCGGGCGGCGAGTGGTCTTCGGTGCGCAAGGTCTCGGGCGATCCGGGCCCGTACGTCTTCAACGCGCTCGGTGTGTCTCGCGGCGGTGCCGCGATCGCCACCTGGGTGGAAGACGACCAGCAGCGCGGAGTCACCGCGCTCCACGCCGCCGTGTTCGATTGAAGCGCCGGGCTCGGGCGCCTCAGCTCCCCGCCGCCACCAGCTTTTCGAGCGTGCGCCGCACCAGCGGCACGTCGAACGGCTTCTCGAGCAGCGGGTTTTTGACCCGCGACATGAACTCTTCGGTCTTCGCGAGCAGGGCGCCCCCGGTCATGAACACCATGCGCTGCTCGAGCCCCGGGTGCGCCGCGCGGATGGCTTCGTAAAGGTCCGCGCCAGTCATTCCGGGCATCATCAGATCGCAGACGATGGCGTGGAACTGCGTCCCGGTCGCGATCAGGCGCAGCGCTTCCTCGCCGCTCGTGGCGAGCTGGACGTCGTGCTCGCGCTGCAGCACGAGGCGCAGCGTGCTGCCCACGGCGACCTCGTCGTCCACCACCAGCACGCGCCCGCGCGGCCCGAGCGTCACGAGCGGGCGGCTGCTGGTACGGCGGACCGCGCCGCGCCCGGTGCTCGAGGCCGGCAAGATGATCCGAAAGGTCGCGCCCTCGTTCGGCTTGCTCTCGACCTCGATCGTTCCGCTGTGCGCGGCCAGGATGCTGCGGCAGATCGGCAAGCCGAGCCCGGTGCCGACGCCGACCGGCTTGGTCGTGAAGAACGGCTCGAAGATCCGGCCGATCACTGGCTCGGGGATGCCCGGGCCGGTATCGACGATCTCGGCCACGGCGCGGAGTTGATCGCCGTAGAGCCGGATCCGGATCTCGTCGCGCTCCGGATCGCCGTTCGGCAGCGCCTGCGCCGCGTTCAAGAGCAGGTTCAAGAACACCTGCTCCAGTCGGTTCGCCGAGGCATCGACCAGCGGCGATTCGCCGTAGTCGCGCACGATGCGCGCGCTCTGCTTCAGCGTGTTGCCGGCGATGTTGATGGCTGCCTCGATCACCTCGCGCAGGTCCACGGGGCCGCGCGTGCCGTCGTCACCGCGGGCGAAGGTCCGCAGATCCCGGACGATGGTCGCGACGCGCTCGGCGCCGTGGCAAGCGTCGCGCACGCGCACCATCAGATCCGAGAGACGCGCCGGATCCTCCGCGAGCCGCGGCAGCTGCTGGCGCAGGTACTCGAGGTTCAACAGCACGTAGGCCAGGGGGTTGTTGATTTCGTGGGCGACGCCGGCCGAGAGCACGCCCAGCGCCGTCAGCCGCTCGGCCTCGGCCAGGCGCGCCTGGATCGCCTTCCGCTCGGTGATGTCGCGCGCGAACGCCAGCACCGAGCGTTCGCCCCCGAGGTCGATCGGGATCGACGAGATCTCGACCACGAGCTGCTCGCCGTCCGCGCTCTTCGAGCGATACTCGGCCGGGTCTCGGTGCACGCGCCCGCTCGCGAGCAGCTCGCCGATCCTGAGCTCGGCGAGCTCTGCGTCGTCCGGCTCGAGGAACTCGCTGATCAGCCGGCCCTTGCCCGCTTCCGGGCTCGACAGGCCGAGCATGCGGGCGGCGCGCGGATTCAAGAACAGGATCTGCTGGCCGCGCAGGATCGCCACGCCGTCGGGCGCTCCCTCCACCACCGAGCGAAAGCGGGCCTCCGACTCCTGCAGCGCGGAGATCGCCACGCGCCGCTCGCTCACGTCGCTGAAGAACACGATCACCGAGTGACCGCCGTCGAGCTCGACCTCGCTCAGAGTCACCTGGATCGGCAGCTCGACGCCGCTCTTCGTGACCACCACGGTCTCGAAGCTCGTGGGCACGTTGGCGCGGTTCCGCAGATCCGTCAGGTAGCCGCGGAAGCGCGGCAGCTCTTCGGGGACGGCCAGCGACCACAGCCCGCGGCGGTCGAGCTCGTCCTGCGAATACCCGAGCATTTCCGTCGGGTAGTCGTTGAGGAACACCAGGTGCGGCGGATCACTGTCGAGGAACGCGAGCGCGAGCCCGAGACGGCAGCGGTCGGCTGCAACCCGCAGGGCATCGAACAGCGCACCGCCGCCCAGGCGCTCGAGCTTCGACGACGAGACCGCCATCGGACGGAACTATACCCAAACGCGGTCAACTCCGCCGCATTCGGGCGACTCTAAAACCCTGCGATTCCGATCTGGGATCGGATGTGGGAGTGAGTGCGACTACCCGGTGGTTGATTCAGCCGCGCGGGTGGCGCTGCCGCGAGCTCAGGTGGTCGTGAGCCAACCCTGGTATTCCGGGCTCTTTCCGGTGACGGCGCGCAGGTACGTCCGCTGGAAGAAGGCTCCGAGCGTCTTCTTACCGGTCGAGAAGCTGACGCCGTCGAGCTCGCGCACCGGCGTGACCTCGGCTGCCGTGCCGGTCAGAAACACTTCGTCGGCGCGCATCAGCTCTTCTCGGGTGAAGGACCGGACCTGAACCTGGACGCCGTTGCCGCGAGCGATCGACAGGATGCAGTCGCGGGTGATACCGGGGACGATCGAGCTCGTCTCGTCGTTCGTGAACAGAACGCCGCCCTTGACGTAGAACACGTTGTGACCGGTGGCGCAGGCGACGTTGCCGTCCTGGTTCAGCAGGATCGCGTCGTCGAAGCCGTGCTCCATGGCCTCGTGCGCGGCGAGCACGCTGTTCGCGTAGTGCCCGCTCGCCTTCGCGCCCGCCGGCATCATGCTGTGGTGGAAGCGCCGCCAGCTCGAGGTCATCACGCGGATGCCGTTCCTGAGCGCGTCTTCACCGAGGAACGTGCCGAGCTCGCGCAGGGCAATGAAGACGTGGACCGGGCACTCGCGCTTGGGCTTCAGATCGATGGGTCCGGCGCCGAAGTACGCGAGCGGACGCAGATAGCCGTTCTGCGTGCCGTTACGGCGCGTGACCTCGATCGCAGCGCGCGCCAGCGCGTCCACGTCGAACGGCAGCTTCATGCCGTAGAGCCGCGCCGAGACCAGCATCCGCTCCAGATGATCCTTGAGCCGCACCAGGGCGGGTCCCTGCGCGGTCGGGTAGCAGCGGATGCCTTCGAAGACGGCGACCCCGTAGTGGAGCGCGTTGGCGTAGTAGTGTACGTGCGGCGTGTTCGAGTCGCGGATTTCCCCGTCCCACCAGATCCACGGCGCGAGCTTTTGCCCGCGCGGGCGCGACGCGGTCAGCGCGTCGTCTTCGGGCATGCCTTCGAAGTTCGGCCACTCGGTGGGGATGGACGGCGACATGGGCGGGCTATCAAGGTAGCTCAAGACGGCGGTCGTGAGGTTTGGGCATGACGGAGAAACAGTTGGTCGATGACAATCCCCGGTTCTCGCAGCGCTCGGGTCTGGAGCGCGATCCCAACCCCGCCTCGGCGGAGCTTGCGGCCCACGTCGCCGCGGGCAAACGCCTGCGCGATCTGAGCTCGGGAAACCCCGCGCAGGTCGGCCTATCGCTCGGAGAGCTCTCGCTTTCACCGCTCTCGAACCGCGCGCTGCTCGAGTACGAGCCCGAGGCGTTCGGGCCGCTCCGCGCGCGGGAGGCCATCTCCCGCGAGTTTCCCGAGCACGGCCCGGCGATCCCCCCGGAGCAGATCGTGATCACCGCCAGCACCAGCGAGGCCTATTCGTTTCTGCTCAAACTGCTGTGCGATCCGGGCGACGAGGTGTTGGTGCCCGCGCCGAGCTACCCGCTGCTCGACCACCTGTCCCGCTTCGAATCGGTCGTGACGCGGCCGTACCGGCTGGCCTACGACGGCGCCTGGCACATCGATTTCGCGAGCATCGCGCGCGGCCCGCGCACCCGCGCGATCCTGGTCGTCAATCCCAACAACCCGACGGGCCAGTTCCTGGCGAAGGAGGAGCTCGAGCGGCTGGCGAGCTTCGGCCTACCGATCATCTCGGACGAGGTGTTCTCGAGTTACCCGCTCGAGCTCGGGCCGGGCCGGGCCCGCTCTGCGCTGGAGCACCCCGACGCGCTGGTGTTCGCGCTGTCCGGTCTGTCGAAGCTCGTCGCGCTGCCGCAGATGAAGCTCGCCTGGATCGCCGTCTCCGGCCCCAAGCTGGCCCGCACCGAAGCCCTGGCGCGCCTCGAGCTGATCGCCGATGCGTTCCTCTCGCCGAGCGCTCCGTCTCTCCACGCGCTGCCGACCTGGCTGCGCGCGCGTCCGACGATTCACGGCCTGATCCACGGCCGGCTGATTCGAAATCTAGGCACGCTGACGCGCGCGGTGAAGAACAGCCCGATCACTCGTTTGCCGGTCGAGGGTGGCTGGTACGCGCCGCTGCGTCTGCCTGCGACCAAGACCGACGAAGAGTGGGCGCTCGAGCTCTTGGAAAAAACCGGGGTGGCGGTGCACCCCGGCTATTTCTTCGACTTCGGCGGCCCGCCGCACGTCGTCGTGAGCCTGATCACTCCGGAGGAGGAGCTCAGCGAGGCGGCGAACCTACTCGTGGACTACGTGGCGTCGCGCTGACGTCGGCGCAGACCGAACGCGAGACCCAAGATCAAGAGGCCGAGCGCGGGCGCACCCGACTCCGGCTTGCCGCCCACGCGGCAGCCGCAACCACCGGGCTTGCCCTCGACGGCCGGCGGCTCTTCGTTCGCGTTGCTCGGCTCGCTCGGCTCGTCTGCGGCCGGCTCATCGGCGGCGGGCTGCTCCGTGTTCTCTGCGGCGGCCCCGGCGCTGTCGCCGCTGCCCGAGCCCTCCGCGGCCTTGTCTTCGGCGGGCTTTTCTTCCTTCTTCTTTTTCTTTTCGCCGGTGAAGACCATGGCACGGCGGTCGATGACCTCGTTTTCGCCCATGAACTTCAAGGTCACGGGCGTGCCGATGGTGTTGCCGTTGCGCGAGTCCTTGATCGTCACCTTGTACTCGCCCGCCTCGTAGCCGTGGGCGCGGGTCACCTTGAAGGTGAAGCGCGTGCGCTTCTCGATCCGGCCCGACCCCTGGTCGAGGAAGCCGACATCGACGCTCTCGATCAGTGACTGCCGGTGCTCGAGCGGCACGGTGCGTTCGATGAGCTTGTCGCCGTCCACCATCGAGCGCTCGTAGTAGGCGGTGGGCTGGAACTCGAACTTCATGGGGACGTGCGCGACGTCGGGCGCGGAGGGGAGGTAGATCGCGCACTCGAGGCGCCACGAGCCGCCTTCGCGTTCCTTCGGTGCCTTGTCCTTCCACTCGACACGGCCGGCCGCGTGCGCGCTGCCCGCGAACAGCAACAGCCCGAGACCGAGCCAGAACACCAAGAACCGACGGAACGGGGACGCTGCTGTTGTCTGCACCAAGAGACCTCCGGCGCGCGACGCTAACACAGTTCAAAGCCGCGACTGCCGGCCCTGGAATTGTCTCGTGACGCTCCAAGCTGCGCGCGAGGCGCCGCGAAATCCCGATTGAAGTCGCGGGTTTGAGCCGAGGTCAGCCGCGCAAGGCGCAACGGAAGAAGCACGCGCCGTCCACGCCCGCCGTGAGCCGCGCTCCTGCAGGCAGCGGGGCGCCGATCGCAAAACGGCGCTCGTCCTCGAACAGCAAGCTGCCCGATGCGAGCCAGGCGATCGCGCGAGCGTGTTGCTCCGCCGTGCACTCGAGGCTGGCCCCGGGCGGCAGCGAGACGCTCTCGAGCATGGCCTCGTCCGTCTCGAGCACCGTGTCGACGCGCGCCGCGCCGCTGCCGCGCGTGCGCACCGGGAAGTG
>JALYWZ010000901.1 GCA_030852505.1 Myxococcota bacterium
GGGCGACACCGCGACCGTGCACCGCACCCGCGAGTCGGTGCGGGATTTCCGCCGCCGTGAGGCGAGCGGCCGGCCGCGCGCCGAGGTCGAGCGCGTGGTGTTCCCGCCGGAAGAGCGGGCGGCAGCGCCGGTGCTCGGGAATTTCGTCCAAGCAATCCGCGGGGAAGCGCGGCTGTTTGCCCCCGCAGAGCAAGCGCGGAACGCCGTCGAACTCGCAAACGCGGTGCTCTGGTCGAGCCTGCGGGAGGGGCCGATCGACTTGCCGCTCGACACTGCGGGTTTCCAGCGTGTGCAGAACGAGCTCCGGCAGGGCGGCCGGCGCGCCAAAAGCGGCTGAATTGCGGGAATAAGCGTTCGCTTGGCTTGGCGGCGCCGATCCCCCAACATCGTGCGTCCATGCTCTGGGAACTCGCGATCCTGTTCGGGCTCGTCATCGCGAATGGCGTGCTCGCGGGGGCGGAGATCGCGATCGTCGGCTTCGACAAGATGCGACTCAAGCATTTGGTCGACCGCCGCGATCGGCGGGCGCGTGCCGTTTACGAGCTGCGCACGCATCCCGAACGATTCTTCGCGACCGTGCAAATCGGGATCACCGTGTTCGGCGCTACGGCGGGCGCATTCGGCGGCGCGCGCTTCGCCAGTCATTTCGCGCCGACGCTCGCCAAGGTGCCGTGGATCGGCGAGCACGCGGAGAGCGTCAGCTTCGCGCTGATCGTGAGCGGCCTCTCGATCCTGTCGTTGATCGCGGGCGAGCTCGTGCCCAAGTCGCTCGCGTTGCGCCACGCCGAGGGTTACTCGCTGTTCATGGCGCGCCCGCTGATGGTGCTGTCGGCGGTGGCGCGGCCCCTGGTCTGGTTTCTGACGAGCTGTTCGAACGCCGTGCTCTGGCTATTCGGCGACAAAACCACGTTTTCAGAGAGCCGGGTCTCCAAGGGCGAGCTCTATCAGCTGCTCGACGAGGCCGCGGAGGCGGGCTCGCTCGACGCGACCACGAGCGAGATGGCGGAGCGCGCCATCGATTTCTCCGAGCTCACCGCCGTGGACGTGATGGTGCCGCGCACGCGCGTGGTGGCGATCCGGCTCGACGCCACCGCCGAGGAGGTGAAAGAGATCACCCTCGAGCATGGATACTCGCGCTATCCGGTGTACCGCGAAGACCTCGACGACACGGCCGGCTACGTGCTCGTCAAGGACATGCTGGCGCTCGCGTGGAGCGGACAGCTCGTCGTGCTCCAGGACCTGATCCGCCCCCCATACTTCGTGACCGAGACGATGCCCGCTTCGACGTTGCTCCAGAACATGCGCCAGAAGCGGATCCCGCTGGCGATCGTGGTCGACGAGCACGGCGGCACCTCGGGCATCGTCACGGTCGAAGATCTGGCCGAGGAGCTGCTCGGAGAGACCTTCAGCGAGACGATTCGTCCGAGCTCTCAACCCCTGAAAGAGCTGTCGGACGGCTCGCTGGCGGCCGCAGGCGACGCGACGATCCGCGAGCTCAACCGCAAGGCCGATTTCGAGCTGCCCGACACCGGGGAGTGGTCGACCGTCGGCGGCTTCATCACCTCGCTGGCCGGCCGTGTCCCCCGCGCCGGCGACTCCTTCACCACGCCGAGCGGCGCGCGCTTGGAAGTGGAGGAAGCGACCGAGCGCCGGGTGGTCAAAGTCCGGATCTGGCCGCGGCCACCGGGCGATTCGATCCCGCCGCCCTCGGACGAGAGCTGACGGCTCCTCTCACAGGGGCCCCTCGGGCAAGCCATCGAGGTACTGCCTCACTACCGGGTTCCCGGTGGTGCGGGCCTCGGCGGTGGTGCCGTCGAACACGAGCTCACCGTCGTGCAGCATGCCCACTCGGTCGGCCACGCTGAGCAGCCGATCGACGTCGCTCGAGACCATGATCGCCGTGGCGCCCGCGGCCTGGTGCTCGGCCCGCAAGAGCTCGAAGATGCGTTGGCTGGTGACGGGGTCGAGGCCCGCGGCGGGCTCGTCGTAAAGCACGACGGGCGCGCCGGACACCGTGGCGCGCGCCAGCGCGACGCGTTTTTTCTGCCCGCCGGAGAGCTCGGACGGCAGGCGCGCTTCGAGGCCTTCGAGCCCCACCCGCGAGAGCCGCTCGCCCACGCGGCGTTCGATCTCGCGCTCGGGCAGCTGGAACAGGCGCCGTAGCGGGAAGGCCACGTTCTCGCGCACGGTCAGAAAATCGAACAGCGCGTTGTTCTGGAACACCATCCCGACGCCGCGGCGGTAGTCGGCGAGCTCGATCTCGGGCAGCGCGCCGAGCTCGCGCCCATTGACGCGAACCCGCCCGCGATCCGCGCGTGCGAGCCCGCTCACGAGCTTCAGAATCAGGCTTTTTCCGGCTGCCGGCGGTCCGAGCAGCGCGTACAGGCAACCCTTCGGGACGACCAGGTCAACGCCCGCGAGCACCGGGCGATCGAAGATTTTGTGGACGCCCTCGAGCTCAATCAACGCGGCTCTTCGACAGTGCGGCCTCGGCTCGGCGCAACCTAGCCCACAAGGCGATCAGCCCCCCGAGCAGGCCGAGCGCCACTAGCGCCACGGCCACGACAATCCAGCGGAAGGCGCCGGCCGAGCCCCGCGTCAGGCTGATCGGACCGAGCTGCACCAGGCTCGACTCGGGCGAACCGGGCCAGGCGCTCGAGACCTGCACCACGTTCACCTGATCCGGCGCGAGGC
>JALYWZ010000231.1 GCA_030852505.1 Myxococcota bacterium
GAGCGCGGGGGGCGGCGGGACGAGCGGCGGCGCGAGCGGTAGCTCCACGGGAGGCGCGGCAACTGGCGGAGCACCGCCGGTGATGTGCACTCCGCCCGAAGGCAACAACCGCGGCTTCACGACGCGCTTCTGGGATTGCTGCAAACCATCGTGCGGCTGGCCCAACAACGCGGGCGGCAAGCAACCCGCGAAGAGCTGCAACCGGCAGAACGGCGGCACCGGTGCGAACGATCAGAGCGCATGCAGCGGCGGCGGCGCGTTCGCCTGCTTCGATTACTCGCCGTGGGCCGTGAGCGAAGATCTTTCCTACGGCTACGCGGCGTTCAACGGCGCGCCATGCGGCACCTGCTTCGAGCTCAAGTTCACGGGTGAATCGAACAGTCAGCCCGACGACCAGGGCGCGCCGGCCTTGTGCGGCAAGCGCATGATCGTGCAGGTCGTGAACATCGGCGGCATCGAGGGCGGTCAGTTCGATCTGATGATTCCGGGCGGCGGCGTCGGCGATTTCAACGCCTGTTCCAACCAGTGGGGCGTGCAGGACGACGCACAGCTCGGGGAGCGCTACGGCGGGCTGATGCTCGCTTGCCAGCGCAAGGACAACGAGCTCGAAGCGCGCAAGGCCTGCACGCTCGAGGCCTGCAACTCGCTGTTCTCGAACGGCAGCTTCTCGCAGCTGCTCGATGGTTGCAAATGGACGGTTGACTGGCTGAACACGGCCGACAACCCGCGCGTCGTCTACGAGCAGGTGAACTGCCCGCAAGAGCTGCTGAACAAGTCGGGCCTCCGGTAGTGCTCAGGTGACCGGGCGCGTACCGCCGCGGTAACGGAGCTGGACCAGGCGCTCGCCCGCCGACTCCGCGCGAGTGCGCGCCGCGAGCACGACTCCGTGATCCGGCGACAGCGAGCACACGGGATCGGTCGCCGTAGCGTCGCCCGTGACGTGAAAGGCCTGGCAGCGGCAACCGCCGAAGTCGATGCTGCGGCGTTCGCAGCTGCGGCAAGTGGGTGACATCCACTCGTCGCCGCGGAAGGCGCGCATCGCGGGGGAATCTCGCCAAATTTCGGCGAGGGACCGGTCCTTCACGTTCTCGAATTCGAGACCGGGCAGCGTGTGCGCGAGGTGACAAGGCAAGGCCTTGCCCTCGGGCGAGACGAGCAGGTAGCGCTCGCCCCAGCCGTTCATGCAGGCCTTGGGACGGTCGGCGTAGTAGTCGGGCAGCACGAACAAGAGCTCCATGCGCCCAGCCAGCCGTTCTTTGGCGGCCTTTGCGACAGCGCGCGCCTGGTCGATCTGCGCGCGTGACGGCAGCAGCGCTTCGCGGTTCTCGAGCGCCCAGCCGAGGTACTGCGTGTTGGCGAGCTCGAGCCGATCGGCGCCGAGCCGCTCGGCGAGCTCGATGATCGCTGCCGTGCGGTCGAGGTTCTCGCGGTGCAAGACGACGTTGAGCGTCAGCGGCAGGTCGAGCTCTTTGACCCAGCGCGCGGCTTCGAGCTTCTGGTCGTAGGCGCGCGTGCCGGCGATGCGATCGGAGGCTTCGCGCTCGGTGTCCTGGATCGACACCTGCACCGCCGCGAGCCCGGCCTGCTTCAGGCGCTCGAGCCGCTCACGCCGCAGCGGCTGCCCGCTGGTGATCAGGTTCAGGTACAAATCCAGGCGTTTTCCCGCCGCGACGATCGCCTCGAGGTCCTCGCGCAGGAGCGGCTCACCACCCGTGAGGTTGACGCTCAGCACCCCGAGCGCCTCGGCCTCGGTGAGCACCCGCACCCAGTCTTCGGTCGAGAGCTCGCTCTTTCGCGTCTGGTAATCGACCGGGTTCGAACAATACGGGCAGCGCAGTGGGCAGCGGTAGGTGAGCTCCGCGATCAAGGTGTAGAGACGCGGCGCATCGTTCACGCCGACAGCCCTTCGACCAGACCGCGCTGCTCGAGGCTCCGGAGGAACGCCTCGACGTGGGCCTCGAGCGCTTCGACCGGACCCTGCGTGTAATCGACCCGCAGCGCCTCGAGGATCTCCTCGAAGCGACGCTCACCGGTGCACAGGCTCAGGATCTTGGCGCCGGTCGAGTTCAGGACCAGACCCTTCTCCGGGTAGAGCAACACTTGTTGACCGGTCTGCTTGTCGAGACGGAGCCGTGCCTTGCTCGCGAGCTTGGGGCGGGCGTCACGCTCGATCACGCGCGCTCCCCCGCCCTGCCCGCGGCCTCGACCGAGTCGAGCAGCTGCCACAAGATCTCGGTCTTTCGGATCAGCGCGTCGACACACAGCGTCTGAAGCTCGTAAGTCTTCGCGTGCTCGACCACGTAGTCGACGGCTTCGTGGGAGTCCCTACGGGCGCGGGTGACGCGATTGCGAAAGTAGTCGAGCGTCTCGGCCTTCACCCACGGGTAGTGCCTTTCCCACGCCTGGATGCGCCGGGTCATCAGGTCGGGAGCGAAGAACTCGGTGAGCGACGAAGCCACGGCTTCGAGCAAGCTCCTCTCGCGCACCAGCGTCACGTAGGCGTCGCACGCGAAGCGCACGCCGGGCAGCACCGCGCGCGTGCTCTTCACGAGCTCGACGTCGAGCCCCACCCCGTCGGCGAGGCGCAGCCACTGCGCGAGCCCGCCCTCTCCTTCGCGCTCGCCGTCGTGATCGTGGATGCGCCGGATCCACGCGCGCCGGAACGCCGGATCCTCCGACTTGGACAAAATCAGCGCGTCTTTGACCGGGATCCGCGTCTGGTAGTAGTAGCGGTTCAGCACCCAGCGCTGGAGCTCGGCCTGGCTGAGCGAGCCCTCGTGCATGCGGCGGTGGAATGGGTGCGCGTCGTGGTAGCGGCGCTCGCCCTCGTGCCGCAAGAGCTCGATGAGCTCTTCGCGAGAGCGCGGCGCGCGCTCCGCGCTCACAGCACGAGCTCCAGGCCGTCTTCGGCGACCTCGACGCCGGCGGCGTGAACGCGGTCTCGCTCGTCCGAGTCCTCGTTCAGGATCGGGTTCGAGTTATTGATGTGGATATAAATCCGGCGCGACACCGACAACCCCTGCAAGAAGTGCAGGCTGCCTTCGGTGCCGCCGATCGGCCAGTGCGCCATGTCCTCGGCCTTGCGATCGCTCGCGCCCATCTCGACGAGCTCATCGCTCGAGAAGAACGTGCCGTCGAAGAACAGCGCCGTGGCGCCCACGGCCATGCGCTCCAGGACCCGCGCGTAGCCGCGCACCGAGGAGGCGTAGACCAGCACGCCGCCCGTGTTGCGATCGGTGATGCGGATCGCGACGTTGTCTTCCAGGCTCGGGGCGAGGCCCTTGACGTGCAAGGGCGGTTTGCCGGGCACCGAGTAAGCCTGAAGTGTGAGACCCGACGGCTGCCCGTCGAGCGCCGGCAGCTCGAGCTCGGCCTCGATCTTGAGCGTGCGCCAGCTGACCTGGCCCTCGAAGCGCTCGAGCGTCTTGTAGAGGACGTTGCCGTCGACGAAACCATGGCGAGTGCGCTCGGTGGCATACACGACGAGCGGCTGCGACTCGCGCAGCGACAACAACCCCAGGCAATGATCCAGATCCCCGCTCGTGAGCACGATGCCCGCGACCGGCGTGTGCCTGAGCCCCTTCGGATGCAACGCCCGGAAGCTCTCGAGCTGACTCCGGATCTCCGGCGACGCGTTCAACAGGTACCAGGAGACGCCGTCGGCGCTGACCGTCACGCACTCCTGAGTGCGCGGCTTGGCGCGCAAGCTCCCAGCGCGCACGCCCTGGCAATTCGGGCAACCGCAGTTCCACTGCGGGAAACCGCCACCCGCGGCCGAGCCCAGAACCCGCACGTGCATACGACGCGCCTCCTATTTGAAATCAGACGGCGCGAAACGCCGCCGGCGGGCAACGCCGCTCAGATGCCTTCGTTGCCGTTGTCGAAGTCTTCTTGATACGAACCGATCTCGGCGTTCATTTCGATCTCGACGAAGGCGGGGATTTCCCAGGTCATTCGGTGGCTCCTCAAGACAGGGTGGTGCGGTTTGGTGTTCCACGCGAGCGCTAGCGCGTCAAGGCGAAGGGCTGTGTAAGTCCGCGGAAAAATTGCCGCACCTCGCGCTCGGTGCGGCATTCCGTATCAAAAGTAGGCCGTGGCCGACGCGATCACCGTGCGCGGCGGCGCGGCGGTGAGGTGCGATGCGAGCGATGCGCGCTGCTGTCCCGGCTCGAGGCTCCAGTTCGACACGTAATAGTCCGCGCGATCGGCGTTCTTGCGCCCGAGCAGATCGTACACGTCGAGCCCGAGCTCGAACGGGCCGGGGCGGAGCGCGAACGAGGCGTTGAGCGCGTGCGTCGCCGGGCCCACGACCAGATCCGACAAATGCTGGCCTGACAGAAAGGTGTAACCCAGGCCGAATCTCCACCCGAACAGCACGGAGCTCGCGCGCATTGCCTGACCCCGCACGGCGAGATCCGCGCGCAGCAGCAGCGGCGGGACGTTCGGCACGCGGTGCGAAATCCCCGCAACCCTCGTGCGGTAGACAGCGTCGGTCACGGACAGCGCGGTCGACGCCAAGAGCCACTTGCGCGGCCGGAGCACGAACGAGCCGACGAGCCCGCGACGCACGCTGCGGTGCTGCGTGTCGAGGCCGCCCTCTTCGGCGACGAACACCATCTCGTTCTCGACCCAGGTGTTGAAGAGCGCGAGCCGCGATTCGAAGCGCCCCTCGGCAGCCTCGGTGGTGATGCCGAGCTCCGCGGAGCGCACCTTCGAGTAAGGCTGACTCATGCCGTCTCGCAAGTACGGCACTGGCAGCGAGCGAAAGCCTTCTCCGTACGAGCCTTGCAGCGTGAAGCCCTCGCTCGGCTCGTAGGCGAGCGTCGCGCGCGGGCTGACGGCGACGCCGCCGACGTTGCGTTCGGGTTCTGCGGTGGCGCGTGAGCTCGGCCGCAAGCCAGCCAGATGATCGGACACGCCTGCGAGCAGCAGATCGGCACGCGCGCCACCGGACAAGATCCACTTCGGCGACAGGATCCAGATCAAGTCCAGGTACGCGCCGGCGTCGAGCGTGCTCACGTCAGCGTCGAGACGGCGATCCCACGGCGATGCATCTTCCGGACGAAGCAGCGACTTCGTTTGTTCGCCGTCGCCGGCTCTCAGATATAGCCCCGGCTCGACTCGGAGCGCGCTCTGCTCGCCGACACGCAGGGGCTCGCTCGCGTAGTACGCCGTCAGACCGAGAGCGTTCTCGAGGTTCCGCGTCTCGAACAAGTCGCCCTGCGCGAACACCGAAGGGTCGAGCTCCGACACTTCGAGCACGCCGGCGTAGTTCTCGCGAGCGCGCAAGTCGCTCCACTGAAAGAAAGGCGCGAGCACGAGCTCCGAGCCGCGCGGCCCCTGGTGGCGGAGCTCCGCAGAGACCAGCACGCGACCCGTGCGCAGCGACTGATTTTGGGCGTAGTACGGGTAAGAGCCGTAAAAGCCGATCCGGCCAGCGTCGACGTCGTCCTCGCGCACGACGCCGGGCAAGCTGGCGCGCGCAGCGTAGGCCATGCCGAGCAACGTCAGGCTGCCGGCCGAGCCGAGCTCGAGCACGGACTGCGCGTTGACGGTGCCCGAGCGTGCCTCGCGCCGTTCGCCGAAGCCGTCCGTACGGCGCAACGCGACGGCCGCGAAGCTCTTTTCGTCCAGGCCCTCCGGCGCGACGAGCCCCACGACCCGCTGCTGATTGAAGGAGCCGTAGGAGAACTTCGCGAGCGCGCCGCGCTCGGCGACACCCAGCTCGAAGCGCGCGCTGCCGACGATCGCGGCGTCACCCTGGCGTGGATCGTAGCTGCCCTCCGAAACGCGCACCGAGCTCACCACCTCGGGGATCACGAAGTTGACGTCGGCGTAGCCCTGCCCGCGCACGTGCACGGGCGAGTTGATCGGCACGAGCCCCACGCGCATCTCGATGCCCGACCCATGCGAAAGGTCGAAGCCCCGCAAATACACGTCGTTTCCGAGACCCTCCCCGTCCTCGTGATCCACGAAAAAACCGGGGGCGGCAGACAAGAGCTCGCTGGTCTGAAAGCGCGGTGAGAGGTGCAAGAGCTCGCGGTCGAGCTCCAGATCGAAGACGCCGCGCCGCTCACCCGGCCGTTCGCCGCGCACGTCCACGCTCGAGATCGGCTCGGCGGCTGCGCGCACGCACCACAGGCACAACGCGAGGCCGAGCCGGAGCGCGCGTCCGTTCACTTGACGATGAACTGCGCGCTCGGTTCGGTCTCCCCGGGAGCCGAAACGATCGTGTACGCCCCTTCGACGATCGGGACCTCGAACTCCGTGGTCGCCGACTCACCGGGCTCGATCGGGTCGATGCGAGCCTCGTCGGGGAAGCACGACTCGCTGGGGCAGCCGTCGTCGTTCGGCGTCTGCAGGCACTCCACGTAGAACCCGCGCGCTTCGCTCGAGTCGTTGGTCAGAGTCAGGGTCACGAAGGCTCGGTTCTGCGCGGTCAGGATCCGGGGGCTGAACGCGTCGTCGTCGAGGGTTACCTCGAAGCTGACGTCGCCGCCAATCACGCCGTCCAGGTCGTCAGGCGTGCACGCATCCTCGCTCCCCTCCTCGTCGCTGCAAGCGCTGCTCGACAGGGCCAGAGCCAAAATCACAGATCGGACAATTATCGCGGAAATGCGCATGGGCAGAGCGACACGCTAGGCCGCTTCTCCTTCCGGCCGCTATCCGACAGCTGCCGGATGCTCGGCGGGTTCGGCGAGCGGGTGGGTGTGATACATCGGCGCAAGGTGAAGCGCCGCAAGGACCCGCAGCTCTTCCTGTTCGTGCTGATCGGGCTCGTGCTCGGCGTCATTTATGTCGCGTTCGACAAGGCGGCGGAGCAACGCCTCGCGTCGGGCACGCTGATCGGCGGCTTCGCCAACGCGCACCAGCTCATCGACCAGAGCTTCCCGATCCTCGCCGGAGGCTTGCTCGGCCTCTGCATCTACCAACTTCGCCTCACGTCGCGCCTCGCCGCGGCGGAGGAAGCAGCGAGCCGCGCCGAGGCGCTCAGGATCCGGCTGCAAAAGATCGAGCGCGATCAGGCGGTGTGGGTGGTGATCGCGGCCGTGCTGCACGAGCTGAACAACCCGCTGCACGCGCTCGGCCTCCTGCTCGACGAACAATCGAAAGAGACCGACGCCGCGCGCCGGGCAGATCTCGACGCGCGCGCGCGTGTGCAAATCGAG
>JALYWZ010000902.1 GCA_030852505.1 Myxococcota bacterium
CCGAGCGCCCGCGCCGGGCTCGAGCGCTACCCTTCACCCGACGGCGTCCCCAGCATCGACTTCCACGCGCGCGAGCTCGACGACGAACCCGAAGCGCGCGAGCCCGCGCGCGACCGCAGCCCGACCTCCCGTCCCCGCCCCAAGCGCCGCCCCGCATCGAGCGCGGATCTGAAGAACCCCTTTCGCTGACGCTCCCCCTGCCCGAGCGCTGACTGGGGCGTCCTCTTGGTAGGATTTACCGCCACGGGCGCCAGGTTTTTTTGGTGAGTCCATGCAGACGGGGTTCGCGTGTCCGTGGCGCACTGCGATGTCGTCCGCGCTGCCCTGTTCATCGTCAGCGCGGTCGTGTATCGAGTTTCGATGCGTGCGGGTCGAGCCGCGGTGTGGTTGCTCTTGGTCGCGGGCTGCGGCGGCGACAGCGAATCGGATCGCGATGAGCTGTATCGAGTCATCAGCGGCGGCTCGGTTCAGCGGCAACATGCGTGTGCGGAGGTTCGACGGGGCGAGACCTCGCTCCGCACGGACTTGCTCCCACTGGGGGTTTGGCACGCGCTGCGCGAGCGAATCGACCAGGCCGAGCTGGATGTGGTGACACGCTGTCTCGAGCAGGTGCGAACCTACAACGCTTGCTTTACCGAGCTGCCCTGCGAGGCGTTCGAAGACCGACGCCAGCCGGCATGGCTCAGTGGAATCGAACTCGCGCCCTGCGGCTGTGGTGTCGCGGGCTACGCTCCCGAACCCGGCTGGATCGTTCGCCGCGCAGTGCTTCCGGAGAACCTGTCGGCGTGCGAGGGCGTCTTGCCGCTGCAAGGGGCTCCGCCCACTCCTGACTTCGCCTGCCCCTGAGCGCGAGCCAGCACTTCAGAAAAGCACTCGCATCTTGAATCGGGCTGACTTCCCGGGTGCGCCCATTGAAAAGAGCGCGACTCGCGTCGAAGCGCTCCAAAGGCAACCAACAGCGCCCACCACGACGCAGCAGCCGCGCCTCGCCCGCGATGTAACGGAGCTCTGGCTGCAGTTGCTAACCGTGGCGTCCTCTTGGTTGGATTTACCGCCACGCGCGCCACGGCGGACCGCCATGGGCGCCAGATTTTTGGGGACCGAGCTCATGCGGACGCTGCGCGACGCTGAAGCCGCACCCAGCCGTCATTCCGACGCCGCTCGACGCGCAGCGCACGCCCGAAAGCCGGGCTTGATGTCACCGATCCAATCAGATACTGGAAGTCATGGCGCCGGTCCGACTCGCAGGGCCACTTGCGATTGTCCTTCCCTTGGTCGTCGTGCTCGCGTGTGGCGGAGTCACCGTCACCCGAGTCGAACCCGGGATCCCCAAGCCCGAAGGCTGCGACCTCCCCGTGTTCACGCGCGACAACCCGATCGATCAGCCCTATGAAGTCGCCTGCCTCCTCGAGGCCCGCACTGGCACATCCCTGTTCGTCAATAAGGATCCAAACTCCGTCATTCCCGACGTCAAAGTACCCGCATGCGAGTGCGGGGCCGACGCCCTGCTCGTCGTAGAGACGCAACGCCACCCCTTCAGCCTCCTCACCCCGGAAAAGGGCTACGGTCAGGGCGTCGCCATCCTTCAAGGCATCCGCTTCACCCGCACCGGCCGCTACGGTCGAAACAAGAGCTCCCTCGAAGATTGATGCCCGCGCAGCACCTATTTGCTCGTTCATCACGCGCCGTCACTCAGTCCCCGCGGGTCGTGTAAAGCGCCCCCCAAAAACTTGCGACTCTTTGCGGCCCTTTGCGCCTTTGCGGCCCCAGCTCGCAAAGCCTTAGCCGGGGTTAGAAGTGCCCCGTGTACTTGGCCGAGCAGCTGCTGCGGCCGACGCGCACGGCGAGGCCCGGGCGGGGGCCGGTCGGGCGTGGTTGGGGTGCGGCTTCCATGGCGCGGAAGAAGAGCAGCAGACCGCCGGTGAGCGTGGCAGCGGTGCCGAGGCCCGCAAAGAAGGCCGTGCCGGGGCGGATGGTGTCGGACGACGCGGGGCTCGCGGCTTCGATGGCGAGCGCGGTTCCGAGCGCGGCGCCGCCGGTAATGAGCGCGGTCCAGGTCAGCGCATCCACGCGCGCTTTGTGCCGCGTGCGCAGGACAGGCGGCGGGAGGTGCTTGAGCGAAGCCGGATCGGACTCCGGGGTTTCGTGCAGCACGACCTTGACCTCGGCCGAACGGTGCGGCTCGACCTCGCTCACGAAGCGATCGGTCTGGTAGCGGTCGCGGCGCACCTCGATCTGGTGTTTGCCGGGCCAGGTGAGGCCCGTCCACGGAGTCAGCCCAACCGGGTGACCGTCGAGCACCACGAGCGCCTCGGGCGGATCGCTGAGGACCGTGAGCTGTTGCACGCCCTGATCGACCAGCGCGGTCTCGAGCTGACGGACGCGGGCTTCGACGGCAGCGCGATCGGGGGCGTCCGGAGAGCGGCGCAGGTAGTCGCGGTAGTAGCGCAGGCTGCCGCTCTTGCTGCCGAGGTTGTCGTAGGCCTTGGCGATGTTGAAGGCGAGTTGAGGGTTCGGGTAGAGCCGGTCGGTCTCGCTGAAGATCTCGATCGCTTCGTAGTAGTGGCCGAGGTCGTAAGCCGCTGCGCCCTTGTCGAAGAGCTGCTTGGCGCGCTTGACCGCGCCGGACTCCTCGGGCTCGCCGGGTGTCGGCGGCAAGGAGAGCGGCGCGGGCTTGGAG
>JALYWZ010000903.1 GCA_030852505.1 Myxococcota bacterium
GGCTCGCACTGAAGCTCACCGGCCACCCGCTCCGCCTCTTGCGCCGCGGCTCCCACGGCGCAAATCGCCGCAGAGAGCTCGCTCTCCAGCCGCGCGAACGTCTCGCGCGCGGGCGCCCTGCGCACGGCGTGCAGCAAGCGAGCGAGCTCCCGGTCGATCGGCTCTTCGCGATCCGAGAGCGCCGCCGACACGCTCGCAACCAGCTCCAGATACTGCTGGGCGCGGCCCAGCACCTCCACGCGGCGCGAGAGCGCCGAATGCTCCCCGAGCTCCGGGTCGAGCGCCTCGAGCTCCGCCGCGAGCTCCGTCAGATCCGCTCGATTGGCGCCGGTCGAAGCCGCGCGCTCGAGCAGCGCCTCGAGCTCGGTGCGCACTTGCCGCAGCTCGCCCACGCGCTCGCCGATCTTGGAGACCAGCGCACCGGCGTGAGCGCGCGCGTCGAGCACCGACAGCACGCCCGCGCCGCTTGCCAGAGCAGGGATCGAGCCCTGCGTGGTGAGCGACAAGAGCTCGGACATGACGCCTCCGAGCTCGGCGAGAGACGAAGCTCGTCCGGCGATCTCGACGCGGGCGCGTCCGGCGCCCCGCACGCCGAGCGCGCGAGACACGAACAGCCGATCTCCGTCGAGACCGAGACTGCGAGCGAGCCCCGCCGAGTGCCCGCGCAGATCGAACTCGGCCGAAACGGCAGCGCCGGCAAGCGCGCGGGGCGCCGCCGCGCCCGACAGCAGCGTGAGCGCAGAGAGGAACAAGGACTTGCCCGCGCCGCTCTCGCCGCTCAGCACGTTCAAGCCCTTCGAAAACCGAACCTCGCCCTCGGCGATGGGACCGAGGTGACGGACCGCGAGCGAAAGCAACATGACGACCGTTTCTGTCAGAGCCGGCTCGCGGACGCCAGAGCCGGAGGGCGATCGCGCGGACAGACTATGTCCTATCTACCGGCGAGCTCAGCGCTCGGCCTCGCAGACAGCGCTGGTCTTCGGTATCAGCCCCTGCCAGGTGGCGTCGTTGTCCGGGTTACAATCGCCCGCGGCGGTTACGCGCACGAAGCTCTCCTGTCCGCCGCCAACGCCGTCCGTCTGGAAGACGAACGGCATCGTCACCTCGCCGGGTGAAACCGTGACATGGGTCGTCATGGGAGCGGGCACGGGGTCTCCCTCGTCGAAGCTCAGGCGGAGGTCCCCGGAGAACGTCGTGCTGCCGCGGTTGGTGAGCGCGACGTGCAAGCCGACGCGGTCGCAGGTCGAGCAATTGCCCACGTAAAAAATCTGAAGGTCGAAGCCTGCGCACTCGTCGCGAAAGCCCCGGTTCGGAAACCGCGCCACGTCGCACACGCACGGATCGTCGCAGCCCGAGCGGACCGGATCGTAGCGGTCGCAGCTGCCGTTGTTGCAGAACGGCTGCCGCTCGGGTACGGCGCAGGAAACGGCGGGAGACGTACAGCCGGCGCTCTCGGCCGGGCACGCAGCCACGATCCCGGCCCAGAGTCGCTGGTTCGCCTCGCCGTCGACCGACGCCGATATCGAGGCACAGGTGTGGCTGCAGGGGAGGTCGAGCGGAAAGTCCGCGCAGTCCTCGGCGACGTCGCAGTCGGTGTCGAGCTGGAAGGTCCCGTCGTAGCGCCGTTCCGTCAACGGTCCGAGCGCGTCGCTACAGGAGGCGTCTCCGGCTTCCCAGGGGCCCGGCTGGCGCGTCGCTCCGAATCCCGCCGTGCCGATACCCCAGCACCAGAGGGTTCCGTCCTTGGCGAGCGCGCAGTTCTGGTCCACCTCGGAGGCAACGGCCGTTACCTCCGGCAAGCCCTCGACGGTGAGCGGCGTCCTCGTGCAATGGTACGGCCCGCACACGGGAACCGCGTAGGGCGGTGCGCCGAGCGCTCCGCCGTGATTGCGCCCCCAGCACTGCACTTCGCCGGTCTCCTTCAGCGCGCAAGCGTGCATCGCGCCGAGCGAAACTGCGCGCACGCCGCCATTCAACGCAGCGGCGCCGGTTCCAGCCCCGCTCGCGCCGAGCTGCGCCATGCTGTCGTCCCCGAAGCACAGCACGTCGTCGAGCATCCCGAGCGCGCAGCCGAAGCCTGCGCTCGACGCCGACTCGAGCTCGGCAACCAGCGCGATCCGCCGTAGCCCGCGCCAGCTCTCCGCAGACTGCGGGAGCCCGAAGCTGCACGAGAGCGAGCCATCGCCGAGGATCGCACAGGCGCCGGCCGCTCCGAGCGCGAGGCTCGTCGCGTCTCCGACCGTTGCAGCCCAATCCGAGATCGCGTCGCCGAGCTCGCCCCAGCAGCTCACCTCGCCGTGCTCGAGCCGCGCGCAGCTCCGGCCTTCGACGACGGCGAGCTCGAGCGCGCGACCGAGGTTTTCCACTCGAGCGGGCGTCGGCCGGCAAACGACCGTGCCCGCGGAGCATTCTTCGAGTGGGGCGCTGCTCTCGCCCAGCTGTCCCTGGTCGTTCGAGCCCCAGCAGTACACGTCCCCGTTTGCCGTGAGCGCGCAGGCGTGCCGCCGGCTGACCGCGACGCTGCGCGCGTCGGCGATGCCGGGGACTTCGCTCGGCGAAAGCCTCCCGCCCATGTCCGTGGCCGTTCCGAGCTGCCCGGCGTCGTTGTTCCCCCAGCAGTAGACGCGCCCGTCGTGGATCAGACAGCCGAAACCGGCGGCGAGCGCCAGCGGCCGGAGC
>JALYWZ010000232.1 GCA_030852505.1 Myxococcota bacterium
CGAAATCTCGAAGCCGGCGGATAGAGCTTGGTCATGCTCCGCGCTCTACCCGTGATCGTGGCTGCCCTGGAGCTCGTGGCTCCCAAGTTTCAGCACAAGGCAGAGGCCAGCGTGCATCTGCAGGCGCTCGCGGTCCAACACGACCTCGATCCGTTCACGATCATCGCCGTGGTGCGTAACGAAAGCGCCTGGCAATCGGGCGCCATCAACCGACGAACAGGAGCGCGAGGTCTCGGGCAGATCATGCCCAGCAATTACCGGAAGTGTGTCGAGGCGCCGAACGGCCCCGCGTGCGAGCGCATCAAGGCCGCGCTTTTGGGGTGGAAATACAACTTGTCGGAGACCGCGCGCACGATGGCGACCTGGCGCCGCTACTGCGACCGGCGCGTCGGCAGCGAGCTCGCGATTCACTGGCTGCCCGGCTACCAGGGGCTCGACATGCGCCGCGGCGCGATCTGCGGCCATCAGCGGCGAATGAGCGGCTGGACCGCGCTTCCGTCAGTTCCGAAGCTGACGCAGAAAGTCCTCGCCAACCGCCGAGAGCTGATGACTCGCTTCGCTGCGCCCACGAAGGCGAAGGTGAAGGCGAAGGGCAAGCCCAAGCCCAGCAAGCTAAAAACCGCGTCGCAACGGGTCGCGCGCAAGTGAGGTGATTCTGCTTGGCGGGCGGCACGTTTTCTGAGATCCGGAGGTCATGGCTGCGGTGAGCTCCGGGAAGGGTCGTGGGCTGCGGTTCGAAATCGACCTCGGCAATGCGACCTCGAAATCGGGTCGGCTTCGGGCGGACGAGCCGATGGGAATATTGATCGTCGCCGATTGCAGCGGCCGCCGCGCGCGTGGTGTGTCGGCTCCGTTAGCGGAGCGCCGCGCCCGGTCGGTCAGCGTCGACAACCTGGATACGGTATTGGCCGCCTTCGGCGCGGAGCTCGAGCTCGAGCTCGGTGAGCTCAGCGTCCGGCTGAGCCCGCGCTCGCTCGACGACCTGCACCCGGACCAACTGCTGCGCAGCGTGGCGCCGCTGCGCGAGCTGTTCGAGCAACGGCGGGCTCCGGACAATCCCGCCGCGTCGCCCGGCGGCTCGGGAGCGGACTCCGACCTGCTCGGAAAGCTGCTGGGCGCGCCCGCCGGCAGCGCGGGCCGACCGAGCCCCGCCGTGGCCCCAGCCGGGGCACGCAGCGTCGTCGACCAGCTGATCCGCAATGCAGTGGGCGATGCGGGCTTGGCTGCGGCCCCGAGCACCACCGAGCAGGCGCGCGGCGCCGCAGCGGCGTCCGAGCTCGGGATGCGGCTCCGCGCGCTGTTACACGCCCCCGCTTTCCGCGCGTTGGAAGCGACGTGGCGCGGCATCGATGGCCTGTGCCGCAATTGCCCCGACGAGGAGCTCGTTCGCTATCAGGTGCTGGATGCTTCGACGGCCGAGCTGCTCGCCGAGCCGAGCGCTTTCGAAGCGTTGCTCGAAGCCCAGCGCCCGTCGTTGGTCGTGGTGGACGACTACGTGGCGGCGAGCACGGAGGGCATCGCGGCGTTGCAATCGCTGCTCCGCGCTTGCCAGGCGCACGCGGCGATCCTCGCGATCGGAGCAAGCCCAGCGCTCGCAGGGTACGCGAGCTTCGTCGGTTCGGTCGCGCCTCCCGAATCGGTCGCGCCTCCGCCTTCAGCGCTCGAAGCCTGGCAAGCGCTCGAGCAGACGCGCGCGGAGGGCGCGCAGCTGGCGCTGGCTTTGCCGCGTTACCTGCTACGGCAACCCTACGGCAAGCTCGGGGAGTCGCTCGAGCGGCTCGAGTTCGAGGAGGCTTTGGGCGGCGACCACGCAGCGTTCCTCTGGGGCAACCCTGCCTACCTGGCAGCGCGCGCGCTGGCCGAGCGCCACGCCCGCGCCGCCTCACAGCTGGACGGAAGCGTCGAGCTCTCGGATCTGCCGATCGTGCGCTTGCCCGACGAAGACGGCTACCGCCTGCAGCCGAGCGCCGAGGCCTGGCTCTCGGAGCGCGTGGTGGACGGCCTGCAGAGCGCGGGTTTCGTGGTCCTGCAGGGCGTGCGCGACAGCGACCGCCTGCGAGTGCATCTCTAGCTAGGAAAGGACCTCGACGAACCCGTCCGCGCCGTGTACGCGGATCCGCTGTCCGTCGCGGATCAGTCGCGTGGCGCCTTCGACTCCGACCACGGCCGGCAAACCGTACTCCCGCGCGATCACCGCGCCGTGCGTCATCAGGCCCCCGACCTCGGTCACGAGCCCTCGGATCGCAACGAATAGCGGAGTCCAGCTCGGATCCGTGAAGGTGGTGACCAGAATGTCGCCTGACTGGAGCTCGGCCTGGGCCATGTCCAGCATCACCCGGGCGCGGCCCTCCACGGTGCCGCTCGAAACCGCTAGGCCGACGAGCGCGCCGGCGGGCAGCTCTTCGCGCCGGTATTTCCCGGTCAGTGCTTCGCCCTCGGACGTGAGCACTCGTGGCGGCGTGAGCGCTTCATACGCGCGAAACGCGTGCTTGCGCTCGCGGACGAGCGTCTCGTCCGAGCGCTGGGTGCGCACCACGTCGGCGAGCTCTTCGAACCGGAGATAGAAAATGTCTTCCTTCTCCGCCAGCACGCCGGCCAGGGCGAGCCGTTCGGCCTCTTTCAGCAGAGCCTGTTTGTAGAGGAAATAGCGGCTTACCATCGCGTACTTCGGGTATTCCCGGTAGCCGGCGAACGTGCGCACGCGGTCGATGTGGCGTCGGGTTTCGTCGGCCTTGTGCGCGCCATCCGGCAGCCGCCGCAAGCGCTCGAGGATTTCTTGCTCCTTCTGTCGGGCCTGCTCGCGCCCTTGCTCGAAGCGCCGCTGGCCCTCTCCCGGCTGGAAGTTCCTGATGTTACCGAGCAGCGCCGGGACCAACGTGCTGGGGCGCTCGCTCCAACGCGGTCGCGTGATGTCGATCTCCCCGCCGCAGCGCATGCCGTACCTGTCGAGGAAGCGCCGGATGGCGTCTCGAGCTTCGCGTCCGCCAGCGAGGCTGGGCAGCGCCTCCAGAAAACCGTCGTCTTCGACACGCTCCAGAAAGGTCACGAGCTCCGGATGCGGTCGGAGCACGTCCGCGACCTCGAGCAACGCAAGCCCCATCTCCGACGTGACGTTGTGCGGCACCGACTGCGTCAGCGTATCGGCGGCGTTTTTCTCGCCCAGCCAGGCCTCTAGCTGCTCGTTGAGCCGCCAGTTGGCCTGCATCGCCGCCAAAATCACCTGCATGCTGCGCGGCTCGAACGAGACTCGCCGCAGCTCCTGGAGGTCGGCCAAGATGAAGTCGAACAGGGCGGGGCCGGACTGGCTCGCGATCTCGCGTTCGAGCTTCGCGATCGACGCCTGACTGCGTGCGACGAGCTCCGCAGGGATCGCCGGATCGGTCTCGAGCGGAGTCCCGGAAGTGCCCGGTGGTGCCCACGCCGAGCCCTCGTCCGGGCGCTCGCTGATGAAGTCCCCGCGGTCCACGAGCGTCTGCAATGCGTCCCGGATCAGCGGGTCCGATTTTCCGAGCGCGTCGAGCAGATTCTTGCGGCTCTCGGGCGAAGACAGCGGGCGGGTGACGTCGACGAACAGCCTTCCGCCGGCCTCGGCCATCTGCCGCGCGGTGGTCAACTGCCACACGGACAGCCCGAGCGGCTTCATCGCGTGCGTCATCATCTGTTGATGACCGACGGAGACGTAAACGTGATTCGCTCCGTCGCTCGCCGCCGGCACCGGAAAGAGCGTGGTGATCGGCCGACTCTGCACGAAGTAAAAGTTCCCGTCGAAAGCGCACCACTCGATGTCCTGAGGGCAGCCGAAATGAGCCTCGATCCGGCGCCCGAGAGAAGACAGCTCGAGCGCTTGCCGTTCGGTCAAAACAGCCGCGTCGTGCGGCGGCTGCCTGGGCGTCAACACCGTGGCCACCACCCGCTCGCCCCGCACCTTGTAAACGTCGGGGGTCACGAGACCCGAGACCAAAGCGTCGCCCAGACCGAAGCTTGCGTCGATGGAGCTATGCTTTCGATTGCCGGTGACCGGATCGGCCGTGAACAAGATCCCCGCCGCCTGCGCAGGGACCATCCGCTGGACGATCACGGCCATGAACACCTTTCGCTGATCGAAGCCGTTCCGCAAGCGGTACGTCACCGCGCGCTCGGTGTAGAGCGAGGCCCAGCAGCGGCGCACGTGCTCGAGGATCGCCTCCGGCCCCTGGATGTTCAGATACGTGTCTTGCTGGCCGGCGAAGGAGGCGGTCGGTAGGTCCTCGGCGGTGGCGCTGGAGCGCACTGCGTACGCGCCCTGGTCGCCGAGCGCCCCGAGCGCGCGCGTGGCTGCGGCGACCACCTCGGCGGGGATCGCGGCCGCTTCGAGGCTGTGCCGGATCGCGAGGCTGTGGCTGTGTAACGCTTCGCGGTCGTCGGCTTTTAGCTGCGAGACGCGCTCGAGCTGCGCTTCGATCTGCGGCGCCCCCGCGAGAAAGCGCCGTAAGGCGTGGGTCGTCACCACGAAGCCGGCGGGCACGCGAATGCCTTCGAGCCGCGACAGCTCCCCGAGGTTCGCCGCCTTGCCGCCCACGAGGTCGACCTCGGTGCGGTCGACCTCGTGGAGACCCAGGACGTAGCGCTCGCTCATGCCGAGGAGCTTGCGCCATCCGCGGCGCCCGGGCGAAAGCCCGTTCGACGCGGATTTCCACGCGCGGGCGAGCTAGGCGAGCAGCGCTTCGAGCTGCTGGTAACAGGCCTCCATCCCCTGGTCCATACCCGAGGCGATCGCGCCGTCGCGCGCCTCCTTGGAGGCGTAGGTCTGGGTGATGCGCATCGTGGTGCCGGCGCCCTCCTCGGAGAATTCGTGCTTCTCCACCAGCGAGCCGATCACTTGACCCGACCCGAGCGCCATCGTCTCGGTGTGAACGGCGCGCTCGTGCGGGGCGACCTCGGTGAACACGCCCCGGAGCGTCATCGCCGGATCGGCCTCAGCGCTCTTCCAGGCCACGCCGACCGCGCCGCCGACCCGCAAGTCGCATTCGCAGGAGGTCATGGTCCAGCCGGGGGGAGGCAGCATCCAGCGACGCATTTTGTCCGGCGTGAACATCGCATCCCACACCAGCCTTCGCGGCGCGTCGAAGGCGCGAACGAGGACGATCTGGGTGTCCGTGGGGGTCGAGATTTGCAGGCCTTTGGGGTGAGCGGGGGAGGCGGTATTCATGAGAGATCCTCGGGGCTGACGATGGGAAAGGGCAGGACAGGTGAGTGGCGATCGGAGATCAGGGGCGGCGAGAGCGTTCTTCGGCCTTCATCTCTTCGAGCAGCGAATCCAGCGCTTCGAAGCGGACCTCCCAGTTCTTGCGGAACTGCTCGGTCCAGGACGTGGCTTCCTTGAGCGGCGCGGCCGTGAGGCGGCACAGGTGCTCGCGACCCGCGACGCGGCGGCGCACGAGCTTGGCGTGCTCCAGCACGCGCACGTGCTTGGTGGCCGCCGGGAACGTCATCTTGAGGGGCGCGGCGAGCTCGCTCAGGTTCTGCTCCCCGGCGGAGAGCTGGCGGATGATCGCGCGTCGGGCGGGGTGCGAAAGAGCATGAAATACGGCGTCCAGCCGCGGTGATGCATCCAAAACCATTTGGTTTACTATACCGATCGGTTTTATGAACGCAAGCCCAAAGCATCAGCCACGCTTGCGGAGATTGCGGCTAGAACCTGCGTTCGGATGGTGGAATGGTCCCAGCATGGATGTCTTCCAGCTCTCGGCGGCGCTGCTCTCGCTGGCGGCGCTCTTCAGCTACGTGAACCATCGCTTCCTGCAGCTGCCGACCACGATCGGGCTGATGTTGATTGCGATGGCGAGCTCGCTGCTGTTGGTGGCCGTGGGCGAGCTCTTCCCCTCCGTGGAGGCCGAGGCGCGGCTGCACCTCGAAGGTGTCGACTTCAACAAGACGCTGATGCAGGGCATGTTGGGCTTCTTGCTGTTCGCTGCGGCGCTGCACGTGAACCTCGCCGAGCTGAAGAAGCAGCGCTCCGTGATCGGCATCCTGGCCACGGCCGGCGTCGTGCTGTCGACGCTCCTGGTCGGGGGCATGGCCTACGCCCTGCTGAACGCCCTGGGCGTCGAGATCCGGCTGATCTATTGCTTACTGTTCGGCGCGTTGATCTCGCCGACGGATCCGATCGCCGTGCTCGGCATCCTCAAACACGCCGGCGCGCCCAAAGAGCTGGAGATGAAGATTGCGGGCGAATCCCTATTCAACGACGGGGTGGCAGTCGTCGCGTTCCTCGGCTTGCTGGAGATCGCCTCGGGAACGACCGGCTTCGATCCCCAGCGGCTGTCCCTCTTGTTCCTGCAAGAGGCGATCGGCGGTGTCGTCTTCGGTCTCTTGCTCGGCTTTTGTGCGCTGGCCATGCTGCGCGGCGTCGACGACTACAAGGTGGAGGTGCTGCTATCGCTGGCGACGGCAGCGGGAGGCTACGCGCTCGCCTACGCGGTCCACGTTTCCGGGCCGATTGCCATGGTCGTGGCCGGGCTCATCATCGGCAACGAGGCGCGCGCGGGCGCGATGAGCGAAAAAACTCGCGAGCACCTCGACGACTTCTGGGAGCTGATGGACGAGATCCTGAACGCCGTGCTCTTCGTCTTGATCGGCCTCGAGCTGTTGATCATCTCGTTCAGCGGCCGCACGCTGTTGGCCGGCCTCGTCGCCTTCCCGGTGGTGATTCTGGCGAGGTTCATCGCCGTGGCCTTGCCGGTGAGCTTCATGCGCCGGCGTCGAGTGTTCTCGCCCGGAGCGATCCGCATCCTCACCTGGGGCGGGCTCCGCGGTGGGGTGTCCGTGGCGCTCGCGCTGTCTCTCCCGGCGCAGCTTCCGGACGGCACGCCCGTGCCCGAACGCGAAGTCGTGCTCGCCATCACCTACGCCGTCGTCGTGATCTCGATCGTCGTCCAGGGCCTCACGATCGGCCCGCTCGTCGGTCGGTCGCTCGCGACCGCGCTGGCGGCGACGCGAGCCGAAGAACGCTCGGCCTAGCTTGGCACGCAGCCCGTCGTATAAAGGGCTCCCAGTGCCTCCGGTGATCTGAGCATGGACGCGGCCCACCTGTTCGAGCTCCTGATAGCGATGTTGTTCGCGGTCATCGCGCTGCACTTCGTCGCGAACCGGCTGCGCCTACCGCCCGCCGTGGCGT
>JALYWZ010000904.1 GCA_030852505.1 Myxococcota bacterium
GACCACGCCGCACAATCAATTCAAGGTCGAGCTCGCGCGCCGGGTCGTGGTGCGCGCGCTGGAAAGGGCCGGAGCATGACGGCCGTCGGCAAGGGCATCGACCGGCTCGACGCGCGAGCCAAGGTGACGGGCAAGGCGCAGTACGCCGCGGAGGTGCCGGTCGCCAATCTGGTGCACGCCGTTCTCGTCACCAGCACCCACGCCGCAGCCAAGGTCGCCGTCGACGTGAAGGATGCGGAGCACGCGCCGGGCGTGTTGGCGGTGCTCACCAGCGAAAACGCTCCGAAGCTGCCCGGCGCCAAGACCAAGACGGGACCGGTCGATCGCGTGCTCCAGCTCCTGCAAGAGGACGAAGCGCCCTACAACGACTGTCCGATCTCCGTCGTCGTCGCGGACACGCTCGAGCGTGCCCGCGCCGCGGCGGAGCGGATCTCGGCGCGCTATTCGTCGGGCAACGTTCAGACGGAGCTCCGCGAGCGGCTCGGCGAAGCCTACGCGCCGAAAAAGGCGGGGCCGCGCGAACCGGCGGATTCGTCGCGCGGAGACGTGCCGGCGGGGCTCGAATCGGCGTTCGTTCAGATCGATGCCACCTACACGACGACCAACCAGACCCACAACCCGATGGAGATGCACGGGCTCACCGCGGTGTGGCAGGGCGAGCAGACGCTCACCGTCTACGACACCTCGCAGGGCATCTTCGGCGTTCGGAAGAAGCTGGCAACGGTGTTCGGTCTCGCCGAGAGCAACGTGCGGGTGATCTCGCGGTACGTTGGCGGCGGCTTCGGATGCAAGGGCTCGCCGTGGTCGCACCTCGCGTTGTGCGCGCTGGCGGCTCGGGTGACGGGGCGCCCGGTGCGGCTCGTGCTCACGCGCCCGCAAATGTTTTCGCTGGTCGGCTACCGCCCGCGCACCATCCAGCGCGTGGTTCTCGGGGCCGACGCACGCGGCAAGCTGACCGCGATTCGTCACGACGTGACCTCGGAGACCTCGCGCCTCGACGAGTTTTCCGAGCCGTCGGCGCTGCAGACGCGCATGCTGTACGCGTGTCCGAACGTCGCCACCTCGCACCGCCTGGTGCGGCTCGACGTCCCCACCCCGACCTTCACGCGCGCTCCGGGAGAAGCCACGGGCACGTTCGCGCTGGAGGTAGCGCTCGACGAGCTCGCCACGGCGCTGAAGCTCGATCCGCTCGAGCTCCGGCTCAGAAACTACGCAGAGCGCGATCCGCACGAGGACAAACCCTGGTCCAGCAAGGAGCTCCGCCGCTGCTACCAGCAGGCCGCCGAGCGCTTCGGCTGGGCCGCTCGGCGTCCTGATCCAGGGTCACAGCGCGACGGGAAGCTGCTCGTCGGCTGGGGCATGGCCACGGCCACCTATCCAGCGCGGCAGAGCGCGGCCTCGGCTTCGGCGCGCATCGATCGCGAAGGGCGCGTGCTGGTTCAGGCGGGCACGCAGGACATCGGTACCGGCACCTACACGATCATGGCTCAGATCGCGGCCGACGCGCTCGGCGTCCCCGTAGAGCGCGTGCGCTTCGAGCTCGGGGACACGAGCTTGCCGGAGACGCCGGTCTCGGGCGGCTCGCAGACCGCTTCGAGCACCGGCTCCGCAGTGCAGGCCGCCGCGCTCGCGTTGAAGAAGAAGCTCTTGGCGCTCGGCGCGCCGCTCAGCGGACCGGAGCTCGATCTGAAGCGGCTCGACGCCTGGCTCGCACAACGGAGCGAGCCCGAGCACCGCGCCGAAGCTCGCACGGAAGAGAAGGCCGAGCGCAAGCGCTACTCGAGCCACTCGTTCGGCGCTCACTTCGTCGAGCTCAAAATCGACGCTGATTTGAGGCAGATCCGCGTCACTCGCTGCGTGTCCGCGTTTGCGGCTGGTAAGATCCTGAATCCGAAGACCGCGCACAGTCAGTACATCGGCGGGATGGTCTGGGGGATCGGCCTCGCGCTGCTCGAGCACACAGCGCGAGACCCGCGCAACGGCCGGGTCGTGACGCGAGATCTTGCCGACTACCACGTGCCCGTCCATGCCGACATCCCGGAGCTCGAGGTGATCCAGGTCGACGAGCGCGATCCGTACGTGAACGAGATCGGAGCCAAGGGCATCGGGGAGATCGGCATCACCGGCATGGCCGCGGCGATCGCCAACGCCGTGCATCACGCCACGGGCAAGCGCGTCCGCGACCTGCCGATCACGCTCGACAAGCTGCTCTGAGGGGACCGCCATGCGAGAAACACTCGACGTCTGCCGTGCGCTCGCTGATTCGTTCGGACAACCCCGATGGCTGGCCACGGTCGTGGGCGTCGAAGGCTCGGCCTACCGCCGCCCCGGCGCTCGGCTGCTATTTTCCGCGGAGCGCGTGCTGGCCGGCGCGCTCAGCGGCGGCTGCCTGGAACGCGAGGTGCTGCGCCTCGGCCCCTGGCTGACGAGCCGTGGGCCCGTGGTGCGGAGCTTCGACCACCGCCTGGACGAAGAAGCGGGCACAGGCAGCGGTTGTGACGGCAAAATCGAGGTGTTGATCGAACCGTGCGGCGCTCTGCTAGAGGAGGCTTTGACCCAGGTGCAGCACGAGCTCGAGAGCGAGCGCTCGTTCACGCTGGCGACGCTGATCGAGAGCCAAGCGCCGGCGCTCGCGCTCGGGACGCGCTTCTTGGGCAACGCCCGCGCCGAGTACCAC
>JALYWZ010000905.1 GCA_030852505.1 Myxococcota bacterium
GTCGAGCGAGAAGCCGAACACGGCGCCGCTCGGGCGGCGGCCCGCTGTGCCCGCGTGCTCGACGAGCCGGGCGATGTCCGCGTCCGAAGCGATCACGGCTTCATCGCCGGAGTACGAAAATGCCGTCCCCGCTCGCACGACCGTGCAGCGATCGCCGCGCGCGCGCAGCCGCTGCACGAGCTCTTCCAGGCTCCCGCCGCGATCCGCGAAGATCAGGAAATCGCTCGCCGTGCGCGCGGCGCTGGCGCGTGCGAGGAACACCGACTCGAGCGCGAGGACGCCGCCTTGCGCGGCCTCCGGCAGTGCGACGACCTGATCGAAGCCGCACTCCTTCAACAGCTGCTGCCAGCCGCTGCGCGAGAGCGTCGGGTAATCCGGGCGCAGATCGGTGTCGGAGAACGCCCACCAGCCGTCCGTCAGACCGACGGTGAGGTCGAACCAGCGCTGCGGCGCCGTGACCTCGAGCATCGCCAACATCCCGCCCGGGCGCAGTAAGCGACGCACCTTGGCCAGCGTCGACCGAAGATCGGCGGTGGCGTGGATGACGTTGGACGCGACGACCACGTCGAAGCCGCCCTCGGCGAAGCCCTGGCTCGCCGGATCCCGCTCGAGATCGAGCACGCCGTAGCGCAGGAACGGGATCGCGGCGAAGCGCTCGCGAGCGCGAGCCACGAACAGCGGCCCGACGTCGGTGAACGTGTATTCGACCCCCGTCGACGGCAGCCGCGGTGCGACGTGCGACGTGGTTCCGCCGGTGCCGGCTCCGATCTCGAGAATGCGCAGCGGTCGGCCCTCGGCGTTCGCCGCGGCGACGGCCATCAAGAGCTCGGCCATCAGCCCGTTGTAAAACTTGGCGGTCGGGGTGTCGCGATACAGCCGCTCGGCGGTGGTCAGCGATCCGCCCGGGAACAGCAGCTGAATCGGATCTTTGTCGCCGCGCATCGCGCCCGCGAGCTCCGAAGCCGTGCGCGCCGTGAACTCGAGCTCGGGCTCGGCGTCGGGGCACACGCCTTTCAGGCGATCGAGCTCGCCCTGGGGGTCCGCTGCCGGCAGCGCGTGGACGACCTGGAAGTCGCGCCCGTCGCGCTGGAGGAAGCCGGCCTCCGACAAGATCGCGAGCAGCCGCGCGAACAGCTTGCCGTGCTTGCCGAGCACTCCCAGATGCTCCGCGAGCGCGGGCGCCGAGACCCGCTCGCCAGGCTTCGGCGACCAGCCGAGCTCGCGCAGCGCCGCGAGCGTATAGCTCACGCACAGCTGCTCGAAGCGCGGCAAGAACAGGTCGTAGGCTTCGAGGCCCGAGCTCTTCTCGAGCCCTGGCAGCACCGCGCGCGCCGCGGCCAGCAGCGCCTCCGGCTCGAGCAGCGACGAGGCGGGCTCGGACGCCACGGGTTCGGCGGCTTCTCGCCAGGCGACTTCGTAGAGGCAGTCGTCGAGCCAGCGCTCGGTGATGCGCGAGAGGGCGTCTCGCGCCACGCGCTTCAGCGTGACCTCGCGCACCTCTGCCAGGAGCTTTCCCTGGTCGTCGAACACCGACACGTCGGCGCGACGAGTCTCGGCGCGCTCCTCGGAGACGCGCACGTGGCTCCAGCAGCGGGTGTGCGGCGTGCCATGGAGCGCGTACGCACCGAACGCGATCGGCAGATACAGCGCCTGCGCCGTATCTCCGGACAGCGCTGCTGCGAGCACCTGCAGGCAGCCGTCGAGCAGCACCGGATGCATGCGGTAGCTCGGCGCCTCGGCTGCCAGCGCTTCGCCGAGCTCGATCCGCCCGAGCGCCTGGTTCTCACCCGAGAACAGCTCACGTACGACCCGGAACCTGGACCCGAAATCCAGACCGCGGGCCTCGAAGCCCGCGTAGTGCTCTTCGACGGGACACGAACGCGTGCAGGCCGAGCGCGCTTCGGCGAGCGACGGACCTGTGCCGACCGCGGGAGCCGCCGGGCGGAGCCTCGCCGTCACGTGACGTCGAAAGGGCTCGTCGGCCGCGGCGCTGCTGAGGGTCACCGGAACCGCGCCATCGCGGGCAGGCTCGCTCACGAGCTGCAGCGTGCGCGTCGCGCCGTCGCGGTCGAGCAACAGCGCCTCCTCGATGCTCACGTCACTGACGAACGCCTGCTCGGATCCGAAGCGCCGTTCGGCCAGCGCGAGCAGCGCTTCGAGGTACAGCGTCGCGGGCACGACGACCTGGCCCAGCACCCCGTGATCGCGCACGAAGCCTGGCTCGTCCGCGCCGATCTCGAGCTCGTGGATCGGATCCCCGCTCGCCAAACGGAGCTTCGTGCCGAGCAACGGGTGACCCCCGGCCGTGCCGCGAGGCTTCGCCGAAGCGGCGGGCTTGGCCTGGAACCAGTAGCGTTCGCGCTGAAACGGATAGCTCGGCAGCTCGACCACACGCCGCTCGCGGCCCCCTGCGAGCGCGCGAAAATCGAGCTCGGCGCCCGCGAGGTAGGCTCGACCGACCGCATCGAGCCACTGCTCGTAGTCCTCGGTGTTCTTGCGCAGGCTCGCGATCGACGCTGGCGAAGCGGCGCCGAACACGGCCTTGGCGAAGGAGAGCAGCGTCGGGTGCGGACCGATTTCGATCACCGCGCCCGGGCGCTCCGCGAGCAGCGTGCGCAGCCCGGCCTCGAAGCGCACCGGCTCGCGCAAATGCCGGCGCAGGTAAGC
>JALYWZ010000233.1 GCA_030852505.1 Myxococcota bacterium
CGGGCGAGGCGCCGCGCTCGAGACGGCCGGGGGACGCGCCTATCCCGAGCAAATCAAGGCCGCCTTGTTCGAGGACGCGGAGCTCGCGCGGCTCGTCACCGGCCGCTTTCGGCTCGAGGCCGGCGCTCGCCCGAGTGTGTGCGTGGAGTGCCGGAGCGCCGAGCCACCCGCTGCGCAGCTCGGCGAGGGCTTTCTGTCCGAGCTCGAACGCCGTGGTGTCCCGGGCCTCACGCTCGCCTGGGTGCCGCGCGGGGCAGGTTTTGCCGAAGGATTCGAGCGAAAGCAGCGCTACCTCGAGTGACGCGAGAGCCGGCGATGCTAGGGTCCGCCCGATGTCGATGGTGAGCCGCGGTGTGGAGACCCGAGCCGACGCGGCGCGCGGGCTCCGGGGCCCGGGGCTCGTCGTCTACAACCTCTTCTATTGGCCGTATCTGATCGGCACCTGCGTGGTGTTCTTCGTGCCGGCGCTGTTGATCTTCAGCGTTTCGTTCTGGCAGCGCCCGCGCCGCTGGCTGCACGCGTACACGTCCGTCTGGGGCGCGCACTACCTCGCGTGGGCGCCGTACGCCGGCGTGCGCGTCGAGGGGCGCGAGAGAGCGCTCGGCATCGGCCGCTGCGTCTACGTCGTGAACCACCAGTCGATGGTCGACATCCTGGCGGTGTACGCGACGCGCCTGCCATTCCTGTGGGTCAGCAAGCGAGCCAACTTCATGGCGCCGTTTCTGGGCTGGAACATGTGGCTGAACGGCTACGTGCCGCTGCGCCGCGGGCATCTGCCGAGCATCCGCCGCATGCTCCGCAAATCCGAGGCGGAGCTCCGCGCCGGAGCGAGCCTGTGCGTGTTCCCCGAGGGCACCCGCTCGCGCGACGGAGAGCTCAAGGCATTTTACCGGGGTGCGTTCTGGATCGCGGCCCGCGCGGGCGTACCCGTCGTGCCGATCGTGGTCGAAGGCACCCACACCATCCTCGCCAAGGGCAAGCTGGGGATCCGGCCGCGCCCCGTCACCGTGCGTGTGCTCCCGCCGATCACGCCGGCAGAAGCCGAGAACGACGACCGCAAGCTCTCCGCGCTCGTGCACGCGCGCATGGCCGAAGAGCTGCGCCAGATGCGGCGCTGAGCGCTCAGTCCGTGCAGCCGACGCGCTCGTCGTCGAGCACGACTTCGTCGATCCAGACGTCGAACGCGTCGGGCGTCACGCCGGTCGCGTACTGCCAGAAGCCGACCCAGGCGGACTCGAACTCCGGCATCAGGTACTGCTCGGTCTCCTCGCCGCCGTGGTCGTCGGCGCTGGTGCGCAGCGAACCACGCTCTTCCTCGTTCACCCAGAACCGTGTCTCGTCGCTGCTGCCATCGTGGAGCCACTCGAGGCACAGCCATTCGCGCACGGGGACGGTCTCGTCGCTGTCCTCGTCGAGCCGCGTCCAGTCGCCGGTCGGACCGTGATCGGTCCCCACGCCGAAGCGGTTGATTTCGCCGTCGAACTGACCCCCGACGCGAATTTCCGCCTCTTCCGCGCCCTGGGCGCCGACCAAGCTCCAGTGAGCCCAGCGCGGCGCCGACGGCAAAGCGTCGAAGTAAACGAAGAGCCGGCCGTAGTAGCGGTTGTCCGGCACCGGGAAGATGCTGCTGTTGCGGATCAACATCAGCCCGTTGTCGGTGGTGTGGAAGTGGCCCGAGCGCTTGCCACGCGCGCTGCGCGTCGTGTCGAACGCCGGCGCGGAGCCCATCGTGCTCCACTTGCCGGTGTCGAGCGCCGTGCCCTCGAAGTCTTCGCACAACAAAAATTCGGCGCTGCAGCGGCTGTCACCGAAGAACTCGCCGACCGGCGGCTGCTCGGGGTTGCCCGCAGCGCCCGCTTCTCCTGCGGAGCCCTGGTCCGGCATCCCACCTTCGTTTCCGCTGCCGCCTTCACTCGCGCTGCCGCCTTCTTCGTTGGTGGTGCCGCCCGTGCTGGCCTTGCCGCCGGTGTTGCCCGCTTTGCCGCCCGTGTTGGCCTTCCCGCTGCCGCCGCCGCTGGCCTTCCCGCCGGTCGTTCGCCCGCCGGAGCCCGACGCTCCAGCTTTGGGCGCAGCGCCGCCGGTCGAGCCTGCCGAGCCTCCGCTCTCGTTCGCGCTCGTGCGCCCGCCGGTTTCGGCTCCTCCGATCCCTTCGCCCGGCTCGCCGGCATCGGTACCGGAGCTGCCACTCATCCCTGGAGCGCCGCCCTTGTCTCTGACCTGAAAGGACGTGGAGGGGCGCGGGTCGCCCGAGCAGGCGGCGAGCAGGGCCGCGAGAGCACAGCGACCGATCCAACGTCGCGGAGCGTTAGGCATGCACCCGTTACGTACCGTACCTGACCCTCGGCGGCTCAGCTCTGCTGCTTCGAGGCGGGCATGGCTGCATGGTTCTGCCGAGGATGAAATGAGCGCGATATTTCGTCCGAGCTCTGGCCGGCCGCGACGTATCGTCGGCCCATGGGCAAAGCATTCGAAGACTGGAAGCCGCTCGCTCACGAGACCTTGCTTCGACTGGCGGAGAACCTGCACTGGGTGCGCGGCTCGATCCCGGGCATGTCGCTCAAACGCGTGATGACGATCGCGCGACTCGAAGACGGCGGTCTGGTGCTGCACAGCGCGATCGCGCTCGAAGAAGCGGCACAAAAACAACTCGAGGCGCTCGGCGAGCCGCGCTTTTTGATCGTGCCGAACCCCGGCCACCGGCTCGACGCACCTGCGTACAAGAAGCGCTACCCGAAGCTGTCGGTTTTTGCGCCGAAAGGTGCGCGGGAGAAGGTCTCGGAGGTCGTCGCCGTCGACGGCGGCTACGAGGATTTCCCGCAGTCGAACGCGGTGCGCTTCGAGACCTTGAACGGGGTCGCCGAAATGGAAGGCGCGATGCTGGTGCGGTCGTCGGACGGAACCAGCGTGGTGTTGAACGACGTGATGTTCAACATGGATCGGAAGAAGGACCCGCTCGGCTTCTTCTTCACCACGCTGCTCGGCTCGGCTCCCGGTCCCCGGGTCTCTCGGCTCGCCAAGCTCGTGTACGTCAAGGACAAGCGCGCGCTGCGCGCTGACTTCGAGCGCTTCGCCGCGATCCCGGATCTGGTGCGCGTGATCGTCGCTCACGAGAAGATAGCGAGCGGCGCCGAGGCAAAGGCGGCGTTGCTGAAGGCCGCAAGCTACCTCTGACGGCTCGACCGAGGGTACCGAGCGTCAGGCCCGCATCGCCTCGATCGGCGACACCTTCGAGGCGCGGATGGCCGGGAAGAAACCGCCGATGACTCCCATCGCGGTCCCCGCCACGAGCGAGATCACGAAGGTCGCTGGATCCGGGTCGAAGCTGAAGGTGATCTCCTGCCAGGTCGCGAAGTTCATCATCGAGATCTTCGTGAAGCTGAGGAGCGATGCGCAGACCAGGCCGAGCGCGCCGCCGAGCAGAGCCAGCACCGCGGACTCGACCAGGAACGAGAACAGGATCGAGGCGCGCGAGAACCCGAGCGCCCGCAGCGTGCCGATCTCGCGCTTACGCTGCGAAACCGCTGCGTACATCGTGATCATCGCGCCGATCATCGCGCCGAACGAGGAGAAGAAGGCGATCACCGCGCCGATCGCCGTGACGAAGATGCTGGTGCCCTCGGACTGGCGCCGGTAGTAGTCGTCCTCGCGAAAGCTCTCGAGGCCGAGCTGCTTGTCGCTCTCGACGTAGGTCTTGAAGCCCTCGAACTTGGTCGGCGATTCGAGGCGCACCGTCACCGAGGAGACCAGGCCCTCACGGCCGAACGACGTGCGCACGGTGTCGATGTCCGCCCAGATCTCGGATTCGAAGCTCGAGCCGCCGGCCTCGAAGATCCCGACCACGTTCACGGGTCGGTTCTTCTTCAGATCGAAGCGTTGGTTCAGGTCCACGCCCTCGAAGCGACCCGCGATGCCCTTGCCGATCATCACCTCGTCCGTGCCGGGCGTCGGCGGGCGTCCCGAGATCACCCGCACGTCGGGGCGAACCTTGAGCACCTTGTCGCCGGGCACTCCGCGTACCTGCACGTTCGAAATTTGAGAGTCGTCCGCGCCGACCTTGGCCAGGGTGATCACGATCACGGCCTCGCCGACCGTGAGCGGCGCGCCGGTCTCGTCCTTCTTCACGCCGGGGGCGGCCTGGATCAGGCTGACGCGCTGGGTCTCGATACCGCTCGCGAGCTCGGTGTCCGAGCCCTTGCGCAGCACGATCGCGTTGTCGTCGCGGCCGGCGCTGACCAGCGTCTTCTTGATACCGGTGGACAGCATCAGCGCTGCCGCCAGCACGAACACCACCAGGCCCACGCCGAGCGCGGTGGCGATGGTCGTGGTGCGTCGAACGAACAGACTCCGAACGTTGTAGCTCAGCGGAATCATCTCCGACCTCTTTCAGCCGACGCGGCGCAACGAGTCCACGACCTTGAGCTTCGACGCCCGGTAAGCCGGGATCGCCGAGGCGAGCAGGCTGGCGCCGAGCGCGAGCCCCATCGACAGCGCGGCGAGCGACGGCTGCACGCGGAAATACGGGAAGATCGCGCCCATGTTCTCTTCCAGGAAGCGGCCGAGGCCGTTCTGGACCAGCGGGTACGACAGCCCGACGCCGATCAAACCGCCGAGCAGCCCGATCACCAGCGACTCGCCGACCACGAAGATCACGATGTGGCGCGGCACGAAGCCGATCGCGCGGAGCACGCCGTATTCGCCGGTGCGGTCGCGGACGCCCATCGCGATCGTGTTGCCGAGGATCAGCATCATGATCAACAGGATCACCACCGAGACCACGTCGATCGCGCGCAGGATCGCGGAGAGCATGCCGAGGAAGGAGGCCTGCATGGCCCGCTCGCTCATGCTCAGCGTCTGCACGTCGCGCTCGGAGAACTTCTGATCGATGGCGCGGCAGATGGCCGCGGATTGACCAGGATCGGCGACGCGCGCCACGACCCAGCCGATCTTGTCCCTGCGCTGCTGCGGCAAGGAATCGTTCAAGTACTTCCAGTGGAACCACAGCGTGGAGCGATCGACTGACGCGCGCTTCGACGTGTAGATGCCGGCGATGTGAAACTCCCAGTCGCCGGGATAAATCGTGCCTCGCAGCGTGACTTTGTCGCCGACCTTCCAGCCCTTCTTCTTGGCGAGCGCGTCGCCAACGAGCGCGCCGCGCCGGTCTTGCTTCCAGGCCTCTACCTGCTCGGGTGGCGCCTCGATCTCTCGGTAAACATTCAGCAAATCAGCCGGCTCCACCGCGATCGTCGCGAAGAAGTCGCTCTCGTTCTTGGGATCCTTCGCGCCGAACCAGTTGGCGTAGGTGATGGCCGTGACGCCCGGCGTGTTGCGGATCTCCTCCGCGTACCGGAGCGGCAGCGGCATGATGAAGGTGATCTTGTGGCGGACGCCGATGCGGTCGCTGGCGCTCTGCTGCTCGGCGGCCGTCCAGGACCAGTTCATGGTCCGGAGCGCGATGAACATGATCAGCCCGGCGGCCACGCCGAGCGAGGTGAGCAACGTGCGCAGCCGGTTGCGCGCGACGTTCTTGATGGCGATGGTTGCGAGCCTCACGCTGCCCTCACACCAGGTTGCCCTTGTTGAGACGGCGGACGATCGTGGCGCGTTCGGCGGCGGCAGGATCGTGGGTCACCATCACGATCGTCTTCTTGAACTCCTTGTTCAGCCGCTCGAGCAGGTTGAGGATGTCGTTGGCGCTGTCGCGATCGAGGTCACCGGTGGGCTCGTCGGCCACGATGATCTTCGGGTCCGTGACGATCGCGCGCGCGATCGTGACGCGCTGCTCCTGACCGCCCGACAGCTGGCGGGGAAGGTGATCCATGCGGTCTTTCAGGCCGACCACCTCGAGCGCGATCTCCGCGCGCTTGCGGCGCTCGGCGGCCGGCAGCTTCGCGAGCAGCAGCGGGAGCTCGACGTTCTCGACGGCCTTCAATACCGGCAGCAAGTTGTAGGTCTGGAACACGAAGCCGATCGTCGAGGCGCGCCAGGCAGCGCGCTGCCCCTCGCTCATTTCGCCGAGGTTCGAGCCGGCGACGATCAACTTGCCGCTGGTCGGCGCGTCGAGCCCCGCGATCAGGTTGAGCAGCGTGGACTTTCCGGAGCCGCTCGGCCCCATCAGCGCCTCGAAGGCACCCTCGGCGATGTCGAGATCCAGACTCTTCAGCACCTCGAGCGGCTCCTTGCCGCGGTAGAAGGTCTTGCCTACGCCTTGCAGCCGGATCATCGATTCGGCCCCGTTCGTCGCTTCGCTCATGCCGTCCTCGCTCGCTTCCAGTCCAGTGGGCCCAGTCATAGTGCCGAGGCTCGGAAATCGCGAGCCCCGCTAGGACACGATTCGTCAGTTCGCCGAGCGCTCTTTGACGGCTTGGCCGTCCGAAAGCGTCTCCGGCGGATCTTTGACCAGGCGCGTGCCTGCGTTCGGGCCCTTGACGAGCTCGAAGCCGCTGCCGAAGGCGGGGCCGAGCACGACCGGTGTGACGTGGACCTTGTTGTCGTCCACCACGTACACGACTTTGGCGCCGTTTCGGGTGGCGAGCGCCGAACCCGGCACGATCAGCTTGGGCGGGGCCTGGATTGCCTTCGCATCCACCTCGCTGCTGAGAAAGCTGACGCGGGCGGACATGTCGGGCAGGGCGCCCTCCTTGTCGTCGACGAAGGCGACCTTGACCATCACCGTGGCCTTGGCCCGGTCGATCTTCGGCGTGATCTCGAAGGCCTTGCCGCGGTATCGCTTGTTCGGATACGCGTCGAGCACGATCTCGCAGGGGCTGCCGAGCTTCACCAGGTTCAAGCGTTGCTCGGGCACGTCGGTTTCGACCATCAGCGTGTCGAGATCGGCGATCTCGACCCCGCCCATGTCCACGGACACGCCGGCCGGCTGCGGGCCCACGTACTCACCCACTTCCGGCGGCTTGTTCAGCACCTTGCCCGAGATCGGCGCGCGGATCGTGTAGTTGTCGAGCCCGACGCGCAGCGCATTGACGAGGGCGCCAGCCGCCCGCGTGTCGGCTTCGGCGGCGCGGGCCTGCTCTTCCAGCGCCTTGGTGCGCATCAACAGATCGTCGGCGTTCGACTGCGGCGCCACGCCCTGATCGGCGAGCGTCTTGGCGCGGGTCGCCTGCTGCTGGATCTCGAGCTGCTGGGCG
>JALYWZ010000906.1 GCA_030852505.1 Myxococcota bacterium
CAGCAGAGCCAGCGCTTCCGGCGTGCGCGCCGACAGCGGCAAGAGCCGGGTGGCGCGGAGCGATCGGCTCGGCGGCGCCGCGCGCTCGGGCGCCGACGCGAGCACGACGTGCGCGTTGCTGCCCGAGATGCCGAAGCCGTTGACGCCCGCGACCCGGCTGCCCGCAGCTGGAAATGCGGTGGCCTCGCGCGGGATCTCGAGCGGCAACGTGTCCCAGGCAATCTTCGGGTTCGGCGTGACGAAGTGCAGACTGGGCGGGATCCGCCCGTGATGCACGGCCAGCGTGGTCTTGATCAGGCCGGCGATCCCGGCCGCGCCTTCGGTGTGCCCGAGGTTGGTCTTGACCGAACCGACGTACACGCGCTGTCCGGCTGCGCGCTCCTCGCCGAACACCGCGCCGAGCGAGGCGAGCTCGACCGTGTCGCCCACCTGCGTGCCGGTGCCGTGCGCCTCGACGTAACCGACCTCGCTCGGGCGTACGCCGGCGTCGCGGTAGGCCGTCCTGAGCAGCTCCATCTGGCCGGGCTTGCTGACCGTACCCATCGAGCCGCTGCTCTTGCCGTCGTTGCTCTGGGCGCTGCCGCGGACCACGGCGTAGATGCGGTCGCCGTCGGCAAGCGCACGCTCCAGCGTCTTCAACACCACGAGCCCCGCGCCCTCGCTGCGCACGTAGCCGTCGGCGCGTTCGTCTCCGAACTTGCAACGCCCGTCCGTCGCCATCATCCGGCTCTGCGAATAGGCGATCGCCACGTGCGGCTGCAGGATCACGTTCACCCCGCCCGCGATGGCGAGCTCGCTCTCGCCGCTCTGCAAGCTCTTGCTGGCGAGGTGCACGGCCACCAGCGACGAAGAACAGGCGGTGTCGAGCGTCACGGACGGCCCGCGCAGGTCGAAAATGTAAGAGAGGCGGCCCGAGGACGCGTAACGCCCGCTGCCCATCGTCATGTAGAAATCGACGAGCTCGGGGTCGGCGAACAGCCGCGCCTCGAAATCGCTCACCCACTGCCCGACGAACACGCCGGTGCGCGAGCCCCGCACGCGCGCCACGTCGACTCCCGCGTCTTCCAGCGCTTCCCAGGCGATTTCGCAGAGCAGGCGCTGTTCGGGGTTGAGCCGCTCCGCTTCGCGCGGAGACATGTCGAAGAAGCCGCAGTCGAAATGATCGAGGCCGTCCAGATAGCCGCCCCAGCGCGTCATCATCCGGCCGGGCGTGGCCGGCTTCGCGTCGTAGAAGCGGCGCACGTCGAAGCGATCCGCCGGGACCTCGCGGATCGCATCCGTGCCTTCGCACAGCATGCGCCAGTAGCTGTCGGCGTCGGTGGCGCCCCCCGGAAATCGTAGGCCGATTCCGACGATGGCGATGGGCTGGCCCGAGGGTGCGACGGTCATGGAAATGCCAGAGGTCAGGGCTGGTGCGGCGGCTTGGAATCGAAGCGCTCGGGCGGCACGCTCATGCCGTTGTCGGCGGAGCGCACGCAAGCCTCGAGCTGCGCCGCGAGCACGCGCACGTTCGGCTCACGGGTGAGGGTGTGGTGATCGCCCGGCACCTCGATGGTCACGATGCCCTGCAGGGCGAGGGCCGACCAGCCGAGATCGGGGATGGTCTCCGAGAACACGGGGTTCGTGTCCCTCGCGCGAATCACGGTCAGCTTGCCGCGATAAGGCCGGATCTGATAGCGCGACGCGCTGCGCAGGAACGTCTCGGTCAACCAGAAATCGCGCAGCTCGTGCGGCACCGCGGTGCTGCGCGCCAGGTGGACGCCGATCACCAGCTGGCGATAGACGTGATAGCTGTCGCGCGCGATTTTCCGGGCCAGCCGCTCCGCGAGTTGGCGCGGCCCTTCCTCGGAGAGCGCGCGCTTCCAACCCGCGAGCCTGTCGAACACGACCACGCCGGGGCGATACAGATCGATCAGCGCGAGCAGGTTGACTTGCTCACCGGCCGCGCGAAGACGCTGCGCCATCTCGTAGGCGATCAGCCCGCCTCCGCAGTAGCCACTGAAATAGTAGGGGCCGTGCGGCTGCACCACGCGGACCTCGGCGAGGTAATCGCTCGCCATCTCCTCGATGGTCTCCTTGGGGCGGGTCATGCCGTCGACGCCGGCCGCCTGGATGCCGTAAAACGGACGATCCCGCGACAGGTAACGCGCGACGTCGTACAGGTTCAGCACGTTGCCGCCGGCGCCGTGGATGCAGAACAGCGGCGGCCGCGAGCCCTCGGCGCGGATCGGCACGAGGTGCGAGAACTTGATCGGGGTCGATGTCGCGCCGGGTGGCGCCCGGTGCTCGCGGATCTTGAGCGCCAGCTTTTCGACCGTGGCAGCCTCGAGGATCACGGCGAAGGGCAGCGCGACGCCGAAGGCCTTCTCGATCCGCGCGAACAAGCGCGCCACGAGCAGCGAGTGGCCACCGAGATCGAAGAAGCTGTCGACCACGCTCGGTACCGGCACGCCGAGCACGCCCTCCCAGAGCTTGACCAGCTCGGACTCGATCGCGTCGCGCGGCGGAACCCACCGGGCCTCCGGCGCCACGTCCTCGGCCGGAGCCGGCAGCGCCTTGCGGTCGGTCTTGCCGTTGGGCGTGAGCGGGATCGCCGCGATGGACTGCCACGCCGACGGCACCATCTCCTTCGGCAGCTTGGTCTGACACAGCTCGCGCA
>JALYWZ010000907.1 GCA_030852505.1 Myxococcota bacterium
CGAGCTCGCCAGCGAGCGCGCGCGGGACTATCTGTTGCGCTACCCCAAGGGCCGGCGTGCAGCGGCCGTGCGGCGCTTGGGCGGCATCGACTGAGCCGTGACCAGGATCTCGCCCACGCCGCCGCGGCGGGTCGCGACCGAGTTGATGGCGCGGCGCACGGACACGATCTGAAGCTGGTGCTTTTCGAAGAGCCCGCGCGTGACCGGTGTGTCCGAGTTCGAGAGCACGGCCGCGACGCCCTTTCGTGACAGGGCATCGAACGCCTTGGCCAAGCGCTTGTGCGCGTCGATGCCGAACGGATCAGCGAAATACTCGGTGAAGGCCGAGGTCGCGGAAATAGGCAGGTACGGCGGGTCGAAATAGACCGCGTCGCCGGCCCGTGCGTCCTTGGCGATGACCTCGAAGTCTTCGTTCACGATCTCGACGTTTGCGAGCGCATCGGCCGCAGCCCGCAAGCGCGGCTCGTTCACGATTTTGGGTTGGTCGTAGCGACCGAACGGTACGTTGAAGTGACCGCTGCGGTTCACGCGGTAGAGGCCGTTGAAGCCGGTCTTGTTGAGGTACAGAACACGTGCCGCGCGCGCCGTGTCCGAGCTCGGGATCTTCCCGCGGACCGCGTAATAGTGTTCTTCCGAGTGCCGTTCTTTCAGCTTCTTCAGGGCGCGGATCACGCCGGAGACGTCGTGTTTGAGCGCCTGGTAGACGTTGACGAGCTCGGGGTTCTTATCGCCGATCACGGCGCGCTCGAAGCGGCGCTCGTTGTACAAAGCGAAGAAAACGGCTCCGCCGCCCACGAACGGCTCGTAGTAGGTGGAGATCTTGGTCGGCAGCAGCTCCAGGATCTGCTTGACGATCTGGCGCTTGCCACCGGCCCACTTGAGCACCGGCGCCGCCGTTGCGCGCGCTTCGGTCACGAAAGGCTCGAAGTGAACGAGATCTCGAGCCGCTTCATCATCTTCTGCAGACCGAAGCGGGACAGCCCGAGCAGCTCCGCGGCCCGCGTCTGATTGCCCTGCGTGCGTCGCAGCGCGATCGTCACGAGCTCGACCTCGAGCGCGTCCAGACGCTGCCGCAGGTTGAGCTCGTCGCCGCTCTTGACCTCGGCGCGGCCGCCCACCTCGGCGGTCAGCTGCTCCGGCGTTACCACCTCGTCCGCCAGGACCAGCGCGCGCCGCACCTCGTTCTCGAGCTGGCGGATGTTGCCCGGCCAGGAGTAGGCGGAGAGTCGATCCATCGCGGCCTTGGAGATCTGCACGGAGCGCTTGCCGGCGTGCAGCTCCACGAAGTGTTTGACGAGAAGCGGAACGTCCCCGACGCGCTCGCGTAGGGCCGGAATTTTCACGCTGATCACGTTCAGGCGATAGTACAGATCCTCGCGGAACTTGGAAGAGGCGACCATCGCCGCCAGATCGCGGTTCGTGGCGGCGATCACCCGGACGTCCACCTTGCGCGCCCGGTCCGAACCAACCGGCCGGATCTCACCCTCTTGCAGCACGCGCAACAGCTTGGCCTGCATGCCCAGGCTCATCTCGCCGATTTCGTCGAGGAACAGCGTGCCCTTGTCGGCAACCTCGAACAGGCCGGCGCGCGGACGAGCGGCGCCGGTGAACGCGCCCCGCACGTGGCCGAACAGGGTGGTCTCGAGCAGCGTCTCCGGGATGGCTCCGCAGTTTTCGGCGACGAAGGCCTGCTTGCTGCGCGAGCCGTTGTCGTGGATGGCGCGCGCCACGAGCTCCTTGCCACTGCCGGACTCGCCTACGAGCAGCACGGGCACCTCGGACGAAGCGACTCGATCGACGAGCTTGAGCATCGAGCGCACGGCCGTGCTCTGGCCGACGATCGCGTCGTAGCGGTGGCGCGTCTCGCGCGCTTCGCGAGCGCGCGCGAGCTCGCGTTCCGCGACGTCGAGCTCTGCTTCGCGGCGGGCGAGGGAGCGGGCCAGGCGTTGCTCGGCGCGCTCGGCGCGGCGCGCCGCCCTTCGCAACAGGATTTGATCGCGAGCGTCCGCGATGGCGACTGCCGCGAGCGTCGCCACCAGCCGCACGAAGCCGAGCTCGCGCGGGCCGAAGGCGCCGCGGCGCCCGCGATCGTCGAGATAGACGACGCCCAGCGCTTCACCGCGGGCGAGCAGCGGGACCGCGAGCACGCTGCGCAGCTTGAGCGCGTGCACGCTCTCGTGAATGTCGGGCAGATCGCCCGCTGCGTCGACGGCCACCACTGGCTCGCCCTGCGCGAGCGCGCGCTCGGCGAGCGAGTGACTCAGGCTGAGCTGGGCGCCGGTGAGGTCGGAGCGCAACAAGTTGCGACCCGCGCGCGGCCGCAGCCGCCCACCTGGGGCGCGCAGCAACAAGAGGCCCCGCTCCACCCCCGTCCACAGCACCAGCGCGTCCACCACCTGCTCGAGCAGCGGTCGCAGGCGATCGCGTTGACCGAGCGCCCGCACCAGCCGATCGACGTCGGCGAGCTGTTCAGCGGAGAAACCGCCACCGGTGCCGCCCTCCGCGAGCCGCACCCAAGGAAGCAGCCGGACCTGGGCCGCGTGCTCGGGGCCGCTGCGCTCCAGCAAATGGCGCGCCGCCTCGGACGCAATCAGCGTCAGCCGCCGCACGCTGTCGCCGTCACCGATCCGAGCGGCGAGCTCCGCGCCCGCGAACGC
>JALYWZ010000908.1 GCA_030852505.1 Myxococcota bacterium
CGCGGGCACGGGCGGTGGAGACCCCATTCCCGTCGCTGGGGCGGGAGGTGCGAGCGATGAGCAGCCGGGCGGAGGGGGCGAGGCCGGCGAGGACGGCGCGGGCGGCGAGTCCGAGGAACCGCTGGTTCGCGTCGCGACCGTGCCGGCCGACAAGATCGACCTCTTGTTCGTGATCGACAACTCGATCTCGATGGCGGACAAGCAGGAGATCTTTCGCGACGCGGTGCCGCTGCTCGTCGAACGCCTCGTCACTCCGGCGTGCGTCGACGCGACCGGCAAGCCCACCGGGCAGCTCGCGGACGCGGACGGCGAGTGCGCACAGGGGGAGCCCGAGTTCTCCCCGATCCGCGACATCCACGTCGCCGTCATCACCTCGAGCCTCGGCGACGGCGGTTCGGGTGACGCGTGCGGCGCGGACGACAAGAACGATCACGCCCACCTGCTCCCGACCGTGAGAGAAGGCCTCGGATCCTGGAACGATTCGGGTTTTCTGGTGTGGGACCCGGATCAGAACCGCCACGATCCGCCGGGAGACGGCGACGCGGCGACGCTCGTCGCGTCGTTTCAGGACCTGGTGGTAGCGGCGGGCGAAACCGGTTGCGGCTACGAGGCCCCGCTCGAGTCCTGGTATCGCTTCTTGATCGATCCGGATCCACCGTCGAGTGTCACGCGCGAGACGAACGCACAAGTCAGCGTCGCGACCTACCCGGACGAGACGGTACTCGCCCAGCGCGCGGCGTTCTTACGCTCGGACTCGCTGGTGGGGATCGTGGTCCTGAGCGACGAGAACGACTGCTCGATCATCGATCACGGCCAGGGCTTCCTGGTCAGCCTGCAGATGGGCGGACAGTTCACGATGCCCCGGGCGACCAGCGCCTGCGCGGAGGATCCGAACGACGAGTGTTGCAGGAGCTGCCAGAGCGCGTCGGTTCCCGCGGGCTGTCCCTCTGCCGCGGACGACCCCGAGTGCCAGAAGGGCGCCAACACCTTCGCCGAGGACCACCCCAACCTGCGCTGTTACGATCAGAAGCGACGCTTCGGCTTCGAGCTCTTGTTCCCGATTCAGCGCTACGTCGACGGCTTGAGCGCCGTGCAGGTCCAAAATCGCGCCGGTGAGCTCGTGCAAAATCCGTTGTTCGTCGCAGAGCCGGGTAAGCTCAGCCGCGATCTTTCGCGGGTGTTCCTGCTCGGGATCGTCGGCGTGCCCTGGCAAGACGTGGCGGACGAAGACAGCCTCGAATCGCCGCGATCTTTGCGATACCTCGGCTATCAAGAGCTCGTCGAGCAGGATCGCTGGCAGCTCCTGATGGGCGAAGACGGCGAGCCACCGGGAGACGCGCTGTTGCTCGAGACCTCCCGGGACCGCTCGACGCTGGGCTTGCCGCCACACCCACTGACGGGCGACGAGCTCGCCGCTTCGACCGAGACCACGCGAGCGAACCCGATCAATGGCCATGAATCCGCGATCGCCGACGGCAGCGACCTGCAATTTTCCTGCATCTTCCCGGTGAAGACTCCGCGGGTTTGCGACGACGACTCCGCCGGCTGTGATTGCCGGCCGCTCGAGGCGCAGTACAATCGCCCGCTGTGCAGCGGCACGACGCAGGAATACGCGAAAGCGTACCCCGCTGGCCGTCACCTCGAGCTGCTTCGCGCGTTCGGCGAGCTGTCCGGCAACTCTGTGATCGCCTCGATCTGCCCCAAGGTCATCGAGTCGGACGAGCCGAGCGTCGATCCGGACTACGGTTACAACCCGGCGGTGAGCGCGCTGGTCGACCGCATGAAGAGCGCGATCGCGCCGACGTGCCTCGCCGAGCCGCTCGAGCCGGACTCGACGGGCGCGGTCGATTGTGAGCTCCTCGAGGTCACGGCGCCGATGGGCGGGGGCTGCGAGCCGTGCGACGGCGCGGGTCGCGAGGAAGGAAGCCGCGCGCGGGTGGAGGCGCTGCGTGAGCAGCTCGCGTCGTCGCGCTACTGCGGAGAGCCCGGCCAGCCCGACTGCGAAGACCTGTGCGTGTGCGGCGTCCCGCAGATCGACGGCCCGAATCTGACCGCCTGTCAGAACGACACGCTGGTTCCCGCGAGCCTCGCGGGCTTCTGCTACGTCGATGACGAGCAGGACCTGGGCAATCCCGAGTTGCTCCGGGACTGCCCGGTCGGCAGGAAGCGGCGGTTGCGAGTGCTCGGTGACATGACATTGCACGCTGGCGCGAGCTCGTTCGTCCTGTGCGGAGGTTGAGGGTTTTTCGCTGAAAAGGTGCCGTGGCCCGGCGAAAGTGGCAAAGCTCCGGGAATGTGCGGCATCGTTGGTTACGTCGGTCCGAGACAGGCCGCCCCGATCTTGCTCGACGGCCTGCGCCGGCTCGAATACCGGGGCTACGACTCGGCCGGCCTGGCGATCCAGGGCGCGCGTGGGATCGAGATCGTGCGTGCGGTCGGCAAGCTCGAGAACCTCACGCGCGCGGTCGAAGGCGCGAAGCTCGAAGGCTCGTCGGGGATCGGCCACACCCGCTGGGCGACCCACGGCCGCCCCAGCGAGCCGAACGCGCACCCACACCTCGTGGGCGACGTGGCCGTCGTTCACAACGGCATCATCGAGAACCACCTCGAGCTGAAACGCGAGCTCGCGGCCAACGGGGCCACGTTTTCGAG
>JALYWZ010000909.1 GCA_030852505.1 Myxococcota bacterium
CCCCTGCCCTGCCCTGGCCGCTCGAGGTGGCGGCCGGCCCGGACCGCCTGACGGGCCCGGTTTATTCCTGTGACCGCTCCGAGGTGCAGCTGCTGCTCACGGGCGCGGGCGCACGCATGCTGCCGCTGAAAATGCTCGCGCCGCGGCCGGGCGCGTGCCGCGGCGGCAAATTCGAGGAAGCCTTCCCGATGATCCCGGTGGCCGCGGACGAGAACGGCTTCGAAGTGATCTGGGGTGGCGTGCTGCTCCGCTCGGGCGAGCAACGGCCCCGGCAGAAGCCCGGCTCACCCCGGACCGAAGACGGCAATTCTCTGGTCTTTGCCACGCCGCTCGGGCTAGCCGTCGTCGGCAGCAAGAGCGAGCTGTGGAAGGTCGAGGGCTGGGACGTCGCCGCGGGCAGCGATTGCGTGCTCGCGAACGACGTCAAGCGCGCCGCCTGCATTCGGGCGGGGCGGGTCGAGGTTTACTCGAGGTAGCTGGGCTCAGCCCCCGGGGGGCTTGGAGCGCTCGATGTAGCTCCGCGAGCGCGTGTCGACCTTGATCCAGTCGCCGGTGTTCACGAACAGCGGCACCGGCACGTTGGCGCCGGTCGAGATCTTGGCGGGTTTCGTGACGTTGGTCGCGGTGTCGCCGCGCACACCCGGCTCGGTCTCGACCACCTGCACCACGATGTGCGGCGGCAGCGAGACACCCACCGGGTTGCCCTTGTAGATCGTGACCTGGACCTCGATCCCGTCGATCAGAAAGCCCGCGTCGTCACCGACGGCGTCGGCCTGGACGGTGATCTGCTCGCCCGACTGCTGATGCATGAACACGAACGCATCGCCCTCGGGGTAGATGTACTGAAGCGTGCGCTCCTCGACGTCCGCGGCCTCGAGCTTCTCGCTCGAACGCAGGTTCCGCTCGATCACCCCGCCGTTGAGCATGTTCTTCATCTTGGTGCGGGTGAAGGCCTGCCCCTTGCCGGGTTTGACGAACTGAAACTCGACCACGACGTACGGCTGACCGTCCATCATGATCTTCAGGCCCTTGCGGATGTCGCTGGTATCCATCTAATTCCTCGAGGCCGGCGCTCTAGCATGGTTTGGCGGCGGAGGTGGCCCATTTTGCGGCCGTTTTCGGGCCAGCGCGGCAATTTCGGGGGCTATCAGCGGTCGGCCTTCAGCTATCCGCCAGGCGAAAAGGTTCGGGCAGGCTCCCAGCCAGGCGAGCTTGCCCGCCCAGTGCCGCAGAGATACGCCCTCCGAGCTGCATGGACGAGATCGAGCTCGAGGAGATCAAACGCGAAATCGTCGAGAGCCGCTCGCTCTCGATCAAGACCAACAACTTGATCAACGCGCTGTCGGCCGATCTGAAGAGTATCGCCAAGCGCCAGCAGGGCTACGAGCGTCGCGTGTTCGTCAACAGCGCCACGGCTTATGCCGTGACGATCGCCGTGATCTTGCTGTTCGTGAAGCTCGCCTGGGACGTACGGCTCGAGACCGTGCGCGACGAGTCACGCGAGTCACGCGAGCGCGTCGCGCAGCTCGAGAAAGAGCTCAAGTCCCTGCAGGGCCGGGAAGAAGCCCGGGCCCGCCTCAGCCGCCGCGCCGCCGAGTTCTACCAGTTGATCACGCTCAACAAGCGGCGGGAGCTGATCGAGGGCTTCTCCGAGATTGCCAAGCTCGACCTCACTCCCACCGAGCGTTCCGTGTTCGAGGCCGCCGTCGAGCGCGCCCGCAACGAGCTGTCCTTGATCGCGTACCAGAACGGACGCGACCACGCGCGCATGGGTCGCTATCACGAAGCGCAGCAGGCGCTGCGCGAGTCGCTCAAGTACAAGTCCGACGCCGCCCACAGCCCGCAAGCGAACCTCGAGCTCGCGCGATCGCTGGTCAAGCTCGGACTGCACCGCGAGGCGATCCCGATCCTCATGCAACTCTCCGAAGTGTCGTCGGACAAGGACGTGATGGACGAAGCCACGCTGTCACTTGCGCTCGCCCAGCTCGACATCCAGGCCTGGAACGACGCCAAGGGCACCCTGCGCGCCTTCCTGCGCCGCTTCCCGTCGAGCCCGCACATCCTCGAGGCCAAGGCAAAGCTCGCTCAGGTGCAGCTTTATCACTGAGCTCGAGAGGGCTGTCCGCTGTCGCCGGTGAGCCCCCTCAGCCTATTCCACGTACGTGGGATCACTATCCACGACCACGGCGCGCGATGCGTTCCAGAAGCCGTTCTCCGCGAGCCCCACTGCCGGGCCCACGACGACCACGGTGTAGTTGCGGCCGTCCACCGGTGTCACGCCCGAGCGCTCGGTGACCTCGCTCCACGGCTCGGAGTACATCACCGAGCCGCCGCCCAGCACCTGGAGTGCCCACGTGCTCGTGTTGGCGCGGTAACCGAGCACCGTGAACTCGAGGCGGGGCGGGTCGGGCGCAATCACCCCAAAGGGTAACTGCGTGGTGATCCACATCGTGGGCTCGCTCGTTTCCAGCAACGGCGCGGAGCGCACGTCGATCGGCGCGCTCGCCGTCACCGCGTGGAGCGCCTGGAAGCCGACGCGACCCGCGAGCCGCGTGCGCGACATGCGCGTCGCCACGGCGCTCAGCGTCGGTCGATCGGGGCGATAGTCGGCGCCGCAAGCCAGGACGTCGTTCTTCGCGGAGTACGCGGG
>JALYWZ010000234.1 GCA_030852505.1 Myxococcota bacterium
TTCGCTGCAGCGGAGGGCGCGAGCGCGTATCGGCGCGCCTTCGCCGAGCAGCTGCCGGAGCTCCTGGGCTTCGAGATCCCGCCACGGCTCGCCGGAGTCGTCTTCGCGAACGAGCAGGCGCCGCGCGGGCTCGCGGCCCTTTTCCAGGCCGTCGAACGCGACCGCGTCCTCACGGAGCGTCACGACGAGGATTGGTTCAGGAATCCACGCGCCATCGAAGAGCTGCGGGGAGACTTCGAGAGCGTGCCGGAGCCCGAGCCCGACGCCGCCGCGCTCGAAAGCGGCGGACGGCGCCTGGCTGCACTGCTGACAGCCGGGTGATCGCCAGCCGACCGACCGCTGGGCCGTCTTTCAAAAAAGTCGCGCTTGCTGTCGATCGGCTACGCCCTGAATCGTCGCTCGATCGAAGCAGGTCGAGTCGGCCCGCCAAAACCAGGAGCTCGAAGATGCGCGTGATCGTTTTCGTGAAAGCCACCCCCAACTCGGAAGCCGGAGCCCCGCCCCCCCCGGAGCTCTTCGACCAGATGACCCGCTACAACGAGGAGCTCGTGAAGGCCGGCGTCATGCTGGGCGGAGACGGACTCCAACCCAGCAAGCGCGGCAAACGCGTGGTCTTCGAAGAAAGCCAGCGAACCGTGGTGGACGGTCCGTTCGCAGAAACCAAGGAGCTCGTCGCGGGCTTCTGGCTCTGGCAGGTGAAGTCGATCGAGGAAGCCGTCGAGTGGGCACGCCGCTGCCCGCACCCCATGCCCGGCGAAACCGGGATCCTCGAAATCCGCCCGGTGTACGAGCTCGACGATTTCGGCGAGGGCCTGACGCCGGAGATCCGCGAGCGCCAGGACGCGCTGGCGGCGAAGCTGGCAAAGAAGACTTAAATGGCGCGAGCCTCGGACGTGAGGCATGGCGCTTGCTAACCCGCACGTTTCGTGGACACGGGTGGCGCAGATCCTCGGGTGGCTCGGCTTTCACGGGGTGCGTGCGAGCCGGCCACCCCTGACAACCGTGTCGCGGGTGTGAAGGGATGGTTGATCCGCGCGATGCTGGTCGCGACGGCGCTCGCGCTGATCGCAACCAGCGAGCCTCCGATCTACTTCGATTCTTACGAGACGAGCGTGGCTGCCCCCCACGCCGTCCTGACCCTCACTGAGCCGCGCGCGCGCTTCGAGGTGCGAATTCGCGCGGAGGATTTGCTTGCCGCTACGGGGGGAGCCGTCGCCGCCGTCCGCGGCAGCGTCGTCGAGCCCTCGGCAGACTCGAGCTTCGTCCGCGTGACGATCGATGACGGTTGGCCAACGAGCAGCACCGAGTTTCTGACCTCGTTTTCGAGGGGGGCCCAGCCCGTCTTCACCGGTGACTGCCGAGAGCTCGATCCGAGCTCTCCGTGCGAGGGCTCGTTCGTGGTCACGTTCGAGCGCTCGAGTGGAGCCGAGCGAAGCGCACCCAGCGAAATCGAGTGGAACATCGACGTCAGCGCTCGGATCCCCAAGGACGACGGCCCCGATCGAGGACCGTTGCCCCTCCCGTGGCAGGTGGAGGTAACGCCGCTTGATTGAGCGACGCTTGGTCTCCGCGCTGTGTTGCCTTTCGGCCGCGACGGCGTGCGACGGAAAAGTCTGCAGCGGCGACGAGCAGGACGACACGCGCCTCGAGACGGTGCAAAAGGGCTCAGTGCGGCTCACCGACGCGGGAGAGACGCGCACGATCCGGCTGCGCGCGACTCTGGGCGGCCTTCCCGAGCTGTGGAGCGATTGGACGCTGCCCGGGGCCAGCGTCGATCTCGGGATCCACCTGCGCTACGAGTCGGCTCCCTTCGGTGGCGACGGCAGGACCGAGATGCCGTCGTTCACGATCGAGCTGATGCCGGTGGAGCGGAACGGCTTCACCACGATCCGTACCCCGTCGTTGCCCCTGAACCCGTTCGCCACGCGCCACGGTTTGTTCGAGCCGTGCGGGCCAGAAGAGCACGGCTATTGCTGTCCCTTCGGTGAGCCCGAGTGCGCGCTGCCCGTTACGATTCGGGTCGAGCGTTCCGAAGGCGCGCCCTTCCCTCCCGTCGTGGTCGATTGGTACGCGAGCATCGCCGCGCGCGTGAATAGCTGCCCCGAGCCCGACCGCGCCACACTGGCGTTCGAATACGAGTCGGAGGGCCCGTGACCGAGCGCGCGCCGGGCGCTGGCATGCTCCATCCGTTGGCGGTGGCAAGTCTGCTGATCTTGGTGTTGAACGATCAGATCTTGAAGGCCGAGATGCCCGGAGCGCTGACCGGCAAGCTCTCGGACCTCGCGGGCCTGGCGCTCGTGCCGTTGTTCCTCCAGGCCGCGTTCGAAGTCGCGCGCTCCCGGAGTCGCGGGGGGTACTCCGCAGAAGCCTCGAATCGCGTGCTCGCGGGCGCGGCGCTCGCGACCGCCCTCGGCTTTTCTCTGGTGGAGCTCGTCCCCGAAGTCGAAACCGTGTACCGCGTGGGGCTCGGGCTTTTCCAGTGGCCGTTTCGCGCCGCGGCTTGCCTGGCATCGAGCGCGCCACTACCCGAGGTACGGCCGGTGCAGGCGACCTCCGACATCACGGATCTGTTGGCGCTGCCGATGGCGTGGGTCGCACAGCGAGCGGGCCGTGTGCGGCTGAAGACGGAAAGCGCAAGAAGCGCAGCGACGCTGGTCGTCTCGGTCATCGCCGCGACCTGCGCTTTTCCTTCGCGCGCGGCAGCGGCCGAAGGCGACTACGTTCGCGACGGCTTCTACCTCGGCAGCGAGCTGGGCGGCGGCGTTGCGTACCTGAGCTCGACCACCACCATCCACAACGGGTTTCGCCAGCGCATCCACTCGACTGCCTTCGGCAGGGTCTTCCCGTCGTTCCTCGTGGACGCGGGTGGCACGATCTCGAAAGCAAACCTGGTGCTCGGCGGGCGTTTCTCGGCCGTGGCGATCCGCCGCGCTCGCTACGATTCGAACGGCCACGAGTTCGTCGATACCAGCAACGAGCTGGTTTTCTTCGGATTTCAGGTGCTCGGCCACTACTACCCGGACCTCACGGGCGGGCTGTATTTCGGAGGCGCGCTCGGTGTCGGCTCGCTGGACTCTTCGGCACGACAAGCAGAGCGTCACGACGGCTACGCGCTATCGCTCGAAGCCGGCTATCGCGGCTGGGTCAGCCGTAACTGGAGCCTCGGTGGGGTGCTGCGTCTGAGCAGCGCCGTGTTCGAAGGGCAGCGCTTCGGAGTCACGACGCTGATCGCACCGACCTGCAGCGTGACCGTGGCCTGGCACTAGAACGTATCGCCCGGTCCCGCGTCGAAGCCGGTGCTCTCGAGGTGATAGGTGAAGCCGATCACCAGCGCGGTCGCGCCGATGTCGCCGAGCGTGCGGCGAGCACCGATCTCGGCTTCGAACTCGCGAGAGATGTACGCGAAGCCGAGAGCGCCGGCGTGGGACTCGAGGCCCTGGTCGTAGCGGTAGCCGGCGCGCACGGAGTAGGCGCCGCCGAACAGGGTCTCGATGCCGAGCATGCCGCGCAGCTTGGTGTCGTCGTAGGTCGTGAAGTCCGCAACCAGATCGGCCTCGATGCCGAACGACGTGACGCCGTATCCGATGCCACCCCCGATCGTGGTCGGCATGAAGCCGTGGTCGGGCGCGTTCAGGTTCGTACCCGTGATGGCGAGAGACAGCTCAGGAATCGGTTTGACCGTCGCACCGGCGTCGAACGACCACTGGCGGACGATCTGCTCGTCGTTGGTTCCCGAGCTCGCGAGGCTCTGACCGAGCGGGCCTTGCCCGTTCTGCTGCAGCCACAGGTATCGGCCGCCCAAACCCACGAAAAGCGAGTCGGAAAACGGGTAAGCCATCGCGAACCGCAGATCGGTCCACTGGCGATCGACCCCGTCGGAGTCCTGCGTGTTGTAGGTGACGCCGGCGGCGCCCGCGAGCTCGGAGGAGGATAGGAAGGAGTCGCTGCCGGCCGCGCCGTAGCTCTGGCGCTTCGCTTCGGGCCAGATTTGTGCCAACACCCCGAGGTGATAGACCTCCCCGACCGCGATGTTGGCAGGGTTCACGAACAGGGCGCCGATCGAGTTCGACGTCGCCCGTTGAGCGCCCGCCGTCGCAGCGTGACGCGCTGTCTCGATCTCCTCGTAGTTGTAGCCAACGGTCGGATCGAGGCTGCTCGGCTCGGCGCGCGCGTGCGTCGCCAGCAACGTCAACGCACACATTGACGTACTCGCAAGGTACGCGGCGCGCACGCTGTGCATGAAACGTTTCACCCAGCGAGCGCTAGACCGGCTGCGCGCGCGCGGACAACTATTCGACGAACTCGAGTGGCCCGTCGTCCGGCCGTTGCCCGGACAACGACGTCGAGCACCGCCGATGCAACCGGCCGTCCGTGCGTTGCGCGGAGCGACCGCGGATGCGCGTTGACTCTTGACGCCACAAACCGCGGAAGTTGCCGTCGATGAAAAGCAGCGCGCTCGAGCGTCGAACGGAATGTGCTTCGACTCTGCGAAGTTACTGAGCGCTCACGAAAGCGCTGCGCTGCAAAACGAAGCGCGCGCAAATTCGGGTCGCCACGATTCAGCGTCATTTGCGCGGCAGCTGCGTGAGCGCGATCTTTTGATTGAACTTCCGTTTGGGGCGGTGCTAGCTGCCCCTTCACTGTCGGCGGTCGCGCTCCTCGGGTTCGACCATCCGGCCTGCGAATTCAAGGAACAGGGCTAGATGAGCAGGTCTTCTCCCCAGCCGTAACCAGGTCCCCGCTCTTTCCTGGAGCGTGGAATCCAATACCCGTGAGCCTGGCCGAGGTGGTCGGCCAGCTCGCCGAAACCCGACGAAGTAGTGAGCCCGAAGCCAGGCACCGGCCTTTGGGCTGACGACTCGGACACGCAACTGTCCACAGGTTTGTGGACAACGTGGGGGCGCTTTCTGTGAGATCGCCGTGATCAGTCAAACCAGCCAGTACATCCCGCAAGGTCCTTCCGTGAGCGCGCTTAACGAGCGGATCTGGAACGAAGCAGTCGAGGAAACGCGCCGACGTTCTCCCGCATCCTTCGAACAATGGTTCTCGAGCGTTCAGTTCGACGAGCTGGACGACGGCGTGCTCACGCTCACTGCGCGTGACGAGTGGGTGCGCGACTGGGTGGTCGCGCATTTCCTGCCCGACCTCCTCGCCAACATCGAGCAGAAGCTCGCCGGCGGTGAGACGGGCGAGGCCGAGGCGCTGCGCGTCGAGTGGCGGATCTCGGGCAACGTCGAGCGGCCCGTGTGCGAGCGCCGCCAGAGCGTCCGCCCGAAGACGCTCGAGCCGATGCCCCAGTCGCGCCGTTCGGAGCGGCCCCTGCCCGGGGGGTATTCACGCGCCGCGCTGGCCGCTGCGCTGAACCCGAAGCACACGTTCTCGAACTTCGTGGTCGGGCCGTCGAACGCGCTGGCTCACGCGGCCGCGCTGTCTTCGGCGGGTGGCAGCCCGGGTTACAACCCGCTGTTCATCGCGGGCGGCACCGGCCTCGGCAAGACGCACCTGATGCACGCGATCGCGCACAAGGTGCTGGAAGAGCGGCCCGACGCGCGCATCGTGTACGTGTCCGCGGAGCGCTTCACGAACGAGTTCATCGAGGCGCTGCAGCACCATCGCATGGACGAGTTCCGTTCGCGCTACCGCGCGGACTGCGACCTGTTGTTGGTCGACGACATCCAGTTCCTGGCCGGTCGCGAGCAGACGCAGGAAGAGTTCTTCCACACCTTCAACGCGCTCCACGAGGCGGATCGGCCGATCGTGGTCACGAGCGACAAGTATCCCCAGCAGCTGCAGCGCATGCCGGAGCGGCTGGTGTCGCGCTTCACCTCGGGGCTGGTCGCGGACATCCAGGTGCCGCAGCTCGAGACGCGCGTCGCGATCGTGAAGAAGAAGGCGCAGCTCGAGGGCATCGAGCTGCTCGACCAGGTCGCGGTTTTGCTCGCCCAGAACGTGCAGAGCAACATCCGGGAGCTCGAGGGCGCGCTGATCCGACTGGCGGCGAAGTCGTCGCTCACCGGGCGCCCGATCGACGAAGAGTTCGCCCAGGGCGAGCTCTTGCTGGTCGCGCCGCGGCGGGCCAACCTGGTCAGCGTCGAGGACATCCAGCGCGCGGTCTGCCACCACTTCCAGCTCTCGAACGCGCACCTCATCAGCAAGGATCGCCACAAGAGCGTGGCTTTCGCGCGGCAGGTGGCGATGTACCTGTGCCGGCAGCGGCTCAAGTGCAGCTTCCCCGAGCTCGGTCGAGCTTTCGGTAACCGCGATCACACCACGGTGATGAGCGCGGTGCGGCGTGTCGAAGAGCTGCGCGCGCGGGACCCTCAGGTCAACGCGCACCTCGAAGCGATCGAGCAGCGGCTGGCTTCGTCGTCGGAGAGCTGAGCTCGCGGCGACTCGATCGCGATCACTCGGCCCGGGCGGCGCCGAGCCGGACGCTGCCCACGACTTCCTCGAGCTTCACCTTGGTGACGCCGGGGCCTTCCCCGGAATCGGTCCAGAGCGTGACCAGGGTGTCGTTCGCGGGGAACGTGGTGTCGACACGGACGATTTTGCCCACGCGGCCGTCGGCCAGGCGGACGTGGAGCCGCTGGTTCATGAATTGATGGATGGCGCGGAGCGTCGTCACCCGGGAAACATAGCTCCACCCCAGGCCGATTGCCCAGATCCCGGCGCGGCGCGCTCGCGACGCGTGGGCACGGCTCAGGAAATTTCCGGTTCACGAGCACTCCGGCTAACGTTCCGCCATGAATCCCCGCGCGCTCCTGGGCGCCGCCCCGTTCCTGTCCGTGCTGCTCTGCCAGACGCTCACGGGTTGCGGAATCACCTATCACCAGGCAGAGATCCGGAGCTCTCGCCTGGCGCCGCCCGCGGAGCCGGTGACCCGGCATTCCGCGCCGATTTGGCTCGAAATCGACCCCGGGGTGGTTCCGTCGCAGTGCGTCGTCCCGCGCGGGCAGCGCAAGCTGTGTTTCGAGGACGTGCACGGAGCGCTGGCGACGGCCCTGTCGCAGTCGCTGTGGACGAGCTTTCCGGACGCCCCCGTGCTCGGACCCGGCGACGAGCCGCACCCGGGCGACTACCGGCTCGTGATCGAGCTCCGCATGGAAGC
>JALYWZ010000235.1 GCA_030852505.1 Myxococcota bacterium
CGCGTGCCCGGCGCGGAGCTGCTCGAAGCGCCGCCGCGCCCTACACCAGCAGCCGAGTCCTCGCTGCCCGTACCCGAGCGGCCCCTGGAGCCGAGCTTCCGCGCCGCCGCGGTCGGTGTCACCGCCCTCGCCGATTTTTCGATCTGCGCGCGGCGCTTTCAGCTCTTGCACGTGCTCGGCATCGACGAGCCCACGTTCTCCGACGCGCGGGGCGACGGCGCCGACGACGCGCGAGCGCTCGGCAGCGCGGCGCACCGCGTGCTCGAGCGCTTCCCGCTGGAGCGCTTCGGTACGCAGATCCCGCTCGACGAGCTGACGCTCTTGCTCGAGCGCGAAGGCCTCGACCCGGAGCTCGAAGCGACGCGCCGCACTGCAGCAGGCATCGCGGCTTTCCTCGGCGGGCGCTACGCGGCGAGCCTCGTCGAGCCCGGCACCCGCGTGCACCGCGAGATCGAGCTCACCGAGCTGGTCGATGCGAGCGATCGCAAACAGCAGCTCGAGCTGTTCGCGCGCGCCGTGGAGCGCAAGGCGCTGATCAAGGCCACCCTCGACCTGGTCGTGGAGCGCGGCGACGGTCGGCTCGAGGTGGTCGACTACAAGCGCACCCGAGGGGGTGACGACCGGCGCTATGCGCTGCAGCTCGCGGCCTACGCCAGCGTGTGCCGGGCGCGCTTCGGGGCGACCAGCCTGCGCGTCGGCCTCGTGCACCTGCTCGCCGACGCGCCCGAGCCGGACTGGTTTGCGCCGGAGTCGGCCGAGCTCGGCGGGCTAGTGAGCGAGCTGGTCCGGCGCCGCTATTCCGGCGACTTTCCCCCGGTCCCCGCGGCTCGCTGCAAGGAGGCGCGCTGCGGCTTCCTGGCGGCTTGCCACCCCTCGGTCCGGGAGCGCTCGCGCAACCCCGTCGAAAACTAGAGGTCGCGCTTCGAGGGCCGCGTCGGAAACCCTCGACCCGAAATAATGCGCCGCGTCACCTGAAGGCGCCTGACACGGGCGAGAAGTGCCATATACTAGCCGGCCGGCGCTCGCGCTGCGCCAAACCCCTACAGCTCGACCCATCCACCTACACAACAGGGCGCCAAAGCGCCCGACACCAGGGACAGAATGCCGTATCCGCCTCGCCAGGGCCTGTATGATCCTCGATTCGAACACGATGCCTGCGGCACGGGGTTCGTGGCCAACATCAAGGGCGAGGCATCGCACGACATCGTCAAGAAGGGCGTCGATATCCTCTTGAATCTGGTCCACCGCGGCGCTTGCGGTTGCGACCCCCTCACCGGCGACGGCGCCGGCATCGTGCTGCAAGTCCCGCACGCCTTCCTGAAGCGCGAGTGCGCGGCGCTCGAGATCGATTTGCCCGAGCCCGGCCGCTACGCCGTTGGCAATGTCTTTTTGCCTCGCAACAAAAAGGAGCGTTTGCGCTGTCAGCAGATGCTCGAAGACAAGATCTTCGGCACCGGCCAAAAGCTGCTCGGCTGGCGCGACGTTCGCGTGAACGAGTCGGCCCTCGGTCCGATGGCCCGCGCCACGGTGCCGGTGATCCGCCAGGTCTTCATCGGTTCGACCACCGAGGATCAGCAGGCCTTCGAGCGCAAGCTGTTCGTGATCCGGAAGTGGGCCGAGCGCGCGGTGCGCGAGAGCTCGATCGCGAGCAAGGGCATGTTCTACGTGCCGAGCCTGTCGTCGCGCACGATCGTCTACAAGGGTCTGCTCCTCGCCGAACAGCTCACCGGCTTCTACGTCGAGCTCGAGGACACGGCGATGGTCAGCGCGCTCGCGATGGTGCACCAGCGCTTCAGCACCAACACCTTCCCGACCTGGGAGCTCGCGCAGCCGTTCCGCGTGCTCGCGCACAACGGCGAGATCAACACCGTGCGCGGCAACGCCGCGTGGATGAGCGCTCGCGAGCAGCTGTTCGACGACACGGACGTGTTCGGCGAGGACATCCAGCACATCCTGCCGATCATCCAGCCCGGCGGCAGTGACTCGGCGCAGCTCGACAACGTGGCCGAGCTGCTCCTGCACGGCGGCCGCTCGCTGCCGCACGTGATGATGATGCTCGTGCCCGAGGCCTGGCAGAACGACAAGCTGATGCCTCAGCACAAGCGCGACTTCTACGAGTATCACTCGTGTCTGGTCGAGCCGTGGGACGGCCCGGCCGCGCTCGCGTTCACCGACGGCAAGCGCATCGGCGGGATCTTGGACCGGAACGGCCTGCGCCCCGCGCGCTGGACCGAGACCACGGACGGCCTGGTGGTGCTCGCCTCCGAGACCGGCGTGCTCGACTTCGCCCCCGAGAAGGTCAAGCGCCGCGGCAGGCTCGAGCCGGGCCGCATGTTCCTGGTCGACACCGAGCGCGGCCGCATCGTCGAAGACGAGGAAATCAAGGACGAGATCTGCAAGCGCAAGCCGTACGGCAAGTGGATCAAGGAGAACAAGATCGCACTGGACGAGATCGAGGCCTCGCCGCCGTCCGCGACGCGCCGCGAGGTCACGAACCTGGTCGAGCGCCAGAAGCTGTTCGGCTACACGCAGGAAGACCTGCGGCTCTTGCTCGCCCCGATGGGCGAGAAGGGTGAAGAGGCCGTCGGCTCGATGGGCACGGACACGCCGCTCGCGGTGCTCTCCGACGAGCCGATACCGCTGTTCAACTACTTCAAGCAGCAGTTCGCCCAGGTCACGAACCCCGCGATCGATCCGATCCGCGAGGAGCTCGTGATGAGCCTCAAGGCTTACATCGGCGGCGAGGGCAACCTCTTGAACGAGCTGCCCGATCACGCGCAGATGCTCGAGCTCGAGGGGCCGATCCTCACCAACGCCGACATCGCCAAGCTGCGCGAGACGCCGCTCCAACAGGTGCGCGTGCCCCCGTCGCTGCCGATGCTGTACCCGGTCGCAGAGGGCGCCGAGGGCCTGAAAGAGGCGCTCGACGAGCTGTGCCGCCGCGCCTCGCAAGCGGTGCTCGACGGTCACGGCCTCGTGATCCTGAGCGACCGCGGCGCGAGCCGTGACTACGCGCCCGTGCCGAGCCTGCTCGCGACCGGCGCCGTGCATCACCACCTGATGCGCAACGGCACGCGCATGCGCATCGGCATCATCGTCGAGACCGGCGAGGCGCGCGAGGTGCACCACTTCTGTCTGCTCGCCGGCTACGGCGCGGGCGCGGTGAACCCGTACGTCGCGCTCGAGACGCTCGACGCGATGGCCGCCGACGGCGGCTACGGCGCGCTGAAGGACGGCGAGACGGCCAAGAAGAAGTACATCAAGGCCATCAACAAGGGCCTGCTCAAGGTGATGAGCAAGATGGGCATCAGCACCCTGCAGAGCTACCAGGGTGCGCAGATCTTCGAAGCCATCGGCTTGTCCGCCGACGTGATCGACCGCTACTTCACGGGCACGGCGAGCCGCATCTCGGGCATCGATCTGGACGTGATCGCCGAGGAGTGCCGGCGCCGGCACGAGCGCGCGTTCCCGTCGGTCACCAGCGCCAAGCCCATGCTCGATCTCGGCGGCCAGTACCACTACCGCGCGCAGGGCGAGCGGCACCTGTGGAACCCGACCACCGTGGCTCGCCTGCAGCACGCCGTGCGGCAGGAGGACATCAAGAGCTACAAGGAATACTCGGACTACATCAACGACCACAAAGACGGCCTGATCACGCTGCGCGGCATGTGGGAGCTCGTCTCCGATCGCCCGCCCGTGCCGCTGTCGGAGGTCGAGCCCGCGAGCGAGATCGTGAAGCGCTTCGCGACCGGCGCCATGAGCTTCGGCTCGATCAGCGCCGAGGCCCACGAGAACCTGGCGATCGCCATGAACCGCATCGGCGGCCGCAGCAACACCGGCGAAGGTGGCGAGCGGGAAGAGCGCTTCAAGCCCGACCCGAACGGTGACCTGCGCCGGAGCTCGATCAAGCAGGTGGCGTCCGGGCGCTTCGGCGTGACGACCCACTACCTCGTCAACGCCGACGAGCTGCAGATCAAGGTCGCGCAGGGGGCCAAGCCCGGCGAGGGCGGCCAGCTGCCGGGCCACAAGGTGGACGGCGTGATCGCCAAGACCCGTCATTCGACGCCGGGCGTGACGCTGATCTCCCCCCCGCCGCACCACGACATCTACTCGATCGAAGATCTGGCGCAGCTGATCTTCGACCTGAAGATGACGAACCCGCGCGCGCGCATCTCCGTCAAGCTCGTGGCCGAGGCCGGCGTCGGCACGGTCGCGGCAGGCGTGGCCAAGGCTCACGCCGACGTGATCCTGATCTCGGGTCACGACGGCGGCACCGGCGCTTCCCCCCTCACCTCGATCAAGCACGCCGGCGTGCCGTGGGAGATGGGCATCGCCGAGACGCACCAGGTGCTGGTGAAGAACGACCTGCGCAGCCGCGTGATCCTGCAGGCCGACGGCCAGATGCGCACCGGGCTCGACGTGGTCTACGCCGGTCTCCTGGGCGCCGAGGAGTTCGGCTTTGCCACCGCTCCGCTGGTCGCCTCCGGCTGCATCATGATGCGCAAGTGCCACCTCAACACCTGCCCGGTGGGCGTGGCCACTCAAGATCCGGTGCTGCGCGCCAAGTTCGAGGGCAAGCCCGAGCACGTGATTCGCTTCATGTTCTACGTCGCCGAAGAGGCGCGCGAGCTGATGGCGAAGCTCGGCTTCCGGACGCTGAGCGAGCTGGTCGGCAACGCCCAGTACATCAAGACCCGCACCACCGAGCACTGGAAGGCCTCGAAGCTCGACTTCAGCGACGTGCTCGCCAAGGCCGAAGCCGGTCCGGGCGTGCTCGTGTGCAAGTCCGTCGAGCAGGACCACGGCCTCGAGAAGGCGCTCGACAACGAGCTGATCCAGAAGTGCGCGCCCGCGCTCGAGCGCAAGGAGAAGGTCTCGCTCGAGCTCGGCATCCGCAACGTGCACCGCACCGTGGGCGCGATGCTCGCCGGTGAAGTCGCCCGCCGCCACGGCAAGGAAGGGCTGCCCCCGGGCACGATCCGCGTGGCCTTCAAGGGCTCGGCGGGTCAGAGCTTCGGCGCCTTCGTGATGGAAGGCATGGAGCTCTCGCTCGAGGGCGACGCCAACGACTACATCGGCAAGGGCCTGGCGGGCGGCGTGCTCAGCGTGCGTCCGCCGAAGGGCGCGCTGTTCAAGGCCGACGAGAACATCCTGGTCGGCAACACGGCGCTCTACGGCGCGACCGGCGGCAAGGCCTTCTTCAACGGCCGCGCCGGCGAGCGCTTCTGCGTGCGAAACAGCGGCGCGATCGCGGTCGCCGAGGGCGTCGGCGATCACGGCTGCGAGTACATGACCGGCGGTCGCGTGGTCGTGCTCGGCAAGACCGGCCGCAACTTCGCGGCGGGCATGAGCGGCGGCTACGCCTACGTGCTCGACGAAAGCGGCGATTTCGAGACGCGCTGCAACCTCGGCATGGTCGAGCTCGAAGCGTTGAGCTCCGAGGATGCGGCGTTCGTCGCGTCGCTGCTCACCGAGCACGCGAAGCGGACCGGCAGCGAGAAGGCCACGGCCTTGCTCGGTCGCTGGGAAGTCGCGTTGACCCGCTTCGTGAAGGTCGTGCCCGTCGAGTATCGGCGTGTGCTCGAGGAGATGCAGCGCCGTGAAAAGGGGTCGGCCCCCACGCGCGCTGTGCTACACCCCTGACCCGCTGGCGCCCCGGCCGGACTCAAAAGAGACAGAAAACCCGTGGGAAAGATTACAGGCTTCCTCGAGCTCGAGCGCGTAGACCCCGACAAACGACCCGTTGCAGAGCGCGTCCGTGACTATCGCGAATTCGAGCTTCCGATCGTCAAGGAAACGCTGCAGGGCCAGGGCGCGCGTTGCATGGATTGCGGCATCCCGTTTTGCAACACGGGCTGTCCGCTCGGCAACCTGATCCCGGACTGGAACGACCACGTCTACAAGGACGACTTGAAGGCGGCCTCGGCTGCGCTGCACGCGACCAATAACTTTCCGGAGTTCACCGGTCGCGTGTGTCCGGCGCCCTGCGAGGCGGCGTGCGTGCTCGGCATCAACGACGACCCGGTGTCGATCAAGCTGATCGAGCGCTCGATCGCCGACCGCTCGTTCTCCGAGAGCCTGATCAAGCCGGAGCCGCCGCGGGTGAAGACCGGCAAGAAGGTGGCGGTGATCGGCTCGGGTCCCGCAGGGCTCGCGGCCGCGCAGCAGCTCGCGCGCGCCGGCCACGACGTCACGCTGTTCGAGCGGGACGACCGCATCGGCGGCCTGCTCACCTACGGCATCCCCGATTTCAAGATGGAAAAGTCGCTGGTCGAGCGGCGCGTCGAGCAGATGAAGGCCGAAGGCGTCACCTTCAAGACCAGCGTCGATGTCGGCCGTGACGTGACCGCCGAGCAGCTCAAGAAGGACTTCGACGGCGTGATCCTCTCGATCGGCTCGCGCGCGCCGCGCGACCTGCCGATCCCCGGACGAGAGCTCAAGGGCATCCACTACGCGATGGATTTCCTGACGCAGCAAAACCGCCGCGTCGCCGGCGATGTCGTCCCGGACGAGATCGCAATCCTCGCCACCGGCAAGAAGGTGGTCGTGATCGGCGGCGGCGACACCGGCAGCGACTGCATCGGCACCTCGCACCGCCAGGGCGCGGTCAGCGTCACCAGCTTCGAGATCATGCCGCGGCCGCCGGAAGAGCGCGCCGGCAGCACCCCCTGGCCGCAGTGGCCGCTGATGCTGCGCACCTCGAGCTCGCACGAAGAAGGCGGGCAGCGCGACTGGAGCGTGTCGACCGAGAGCTTCACCGGCAACGGCCAGGTGCAGCACCTGTCGTGCGTGCGGGTCGAGCTCAAGAACGGGCGCTTCGAGCGCGTCGCGGGGTCCGAGTTCACGCTCGAGGCGGATCTGGTGTTGCTGGCGATGGGCTTCATCCATCCCGAGCACCCCGGCATCGTCACCGACCTCGGGCTCAAGCTCGACAAGCGCGGCAACGTCGAGGTCAACGCGGATTTCCAGACCAGCGTGCCGGGCGTGTTCGCAGCTGGCGACTGCCAGCGCGGTCAGTCGCTCGTGGTGTGGGCGATCGCGGAGGGCCGTAAGGCCGCGCGCGGCCTCGACCGCTTCCTGATGGGCCGGACCGAGCTCACCTGAGC
>JALYWZ010000236.1 GCA_030852505.1 Myxococcota bacterium
GTGGAGGCGGCGCGACGGCGGGATCCTCGGCTGAAGGCGGCACGGGAGGCTCGAACGGCGGCGCGCCCGCTGCCACGGGCAAGCCCGTCGAAAAAGCGCTGCCCGAGCTCGCTCAGATCCTCCAGGAGCACTCCGTCGCAGCCCTGAACGGCGAGGGCTACGTGATCGGCGGCTATGCGGCGAACCAGGTCACGGATCAGGTGCAAGCGTACGATCCAAGCACCGACAGCTGGCGTCAGGTCGCGAAGTTTCCGGCGCCCATGAACCACGGCAATGCCGGCACGGTGAACGGCAAGATCTACGTAGCCGGCTTCTACATCACGGGTATGAGCGGCGCGACCACGCAAACCTTCGCGTACGACGCGAAAGCCGACTCCTGGACGGAGGTCGAGCCGATGCCGTCGGGCACCGAACGCGCCGCGTCGTGCGTCGCGGTCGACGGCAACTATCTGTACGTGGTCGGCGGCGCGCACCAGGGCATGAGCCGCGACACGGTCACGCGCTACGACGCCGCGACGGATTCGTGGGAGACGCTGCCGAAGTTCCCGGAACGACGCGAGCACTGCGCCGCGGGCGCGATCGGCGGCATCATCTACGTGGCCGGCGGCCGCGTGGACGGCATCACCGGCGTCGAGCCCAAGACCTACGCGTACGATCCCACGGCCAAGAGCTGGAGCGAAAAGGCGCCGATCGATCCGGCCCGCGGCGGCGTCGCTGGAGCCGTGCTGGCTGGCCGCCTGTTGATCTTCGGCGGCGAGGGCAACGACGACGCTCCGAGCGGCGTGTTCCCGCAGATCGACGCTTACGATCCCGTGACCGACTCGTGGCAGCTGGTCGCAACGATGTCGGTCCCGCGCCACGGCTACGGCGCGGCGGTGATCGACGACAAGGTCTATTTACTCGGCGGCGCGACGAAGCAAGGCGGAGGCGCCGCCAACGAGAGCAGCGTCTTCTACTTCGAATAGCCAGCAGCCACCGGTCACTGCCAGCCGCATTGCTCGCCGCGGTTCGCGTCCTTCAGCCAGGTGATCAGCGGCTGATAGTAGTCGAGGATGGCGGTGGCATCCATTTCGGTCTCGCCGCTCAGCGTGCGCAGCGCTTCGCGCCAGGGCTGGCTCGCGCCGAGCGAGAGCATCTGCTTCAGGCGCTCGCCGGCTGCGCGGTTGCCGTAGATCGAGCAGCGGTAGAGCGGGCCTTCGTGGCCAGCGATTTTGCAGAGCGCGCGGTGGAACTGATACTGGAGGATCCGCGCCAGGAAATAGCGCGTGTACGGGACGTTCGAGGGCACGTGGTACTTGGCGCCCGGATCGAAGTCGCTTTCGCTGCGCGGCTTCGGGGGGACCACGCCTTGATACGCGAGGCGGAGCTTCCACCAGGCGGCGTTGTATTCGCCCGGCTTCACCTCCCCATCGAAGACCCGCCAGCGCCACTCATCGACCAGCTTGCCGAAGGGGAGGAACGCGACGCCGTCGAGCGCACGCTGCATGAGCAGGTTGATCCCGGCCTTTTCGTCGGGTTTCTGGCGCGGTAGCAAGCCGACCTCCGCCAGGTATTCCGGTGTCACGCTCAACACCAGCGTGTCGCCGATGCCCTCGTGGAATCCGTCGTTGGCGCCGTTCTGGTACAGCACCGGCAGCTGTTTGTAATACTGGAAGTAGTATTCGTGCCCGAGCTCATGGTGGATCGTCACCAGATCTTCGTGGTTCGTGCGGATGCACATCTTGATCCGCAGATCGCCGTCCATGCTCACGTCCCAGGCGCTGGCGTGGCATTCGACCTCGCGGTCGCGCGGCTTCGTGAGCAGGCTGCGCTCCCAGAACGTGGCCGGTAGCGGATCGAGCCCGAGCGACGTGAAGAAGCGCTCGCCGAGCTTCACCATCTTCACGGCGTCGTACTTGGCGGCGACGAGCTTCGGCGTCAGATCGACCTGACCCACGCCCGGGAACGGCTCCAGGAAAGAGTAGAGGTTCGTCCACTCCTGCGCCCACATGTTGCCGAGCAGGTGCGCGGGGATCGGCGCGCGCGGCGCGATCGAGTCCTTGCCGTAGCGCGTGCGGAGCTTTTGCCGGACGTAGCAGTGGAGCTGCTCGTAGAGCGGGTAAACCTCCTTCCACAGGCGCTCGACCTCACTCCGGAACTCCGAGCCGCTCATGTCGTAGGCGCCGCGCCAGATTTCGCCCATGTCGTGGAAGCCGAGCTCGGCCGCGCCCCGGTTTCCGAGCTCCACGAAGCGTTGGTAAAGCGGGCGGATCGGCGGCGCGATCGAGTGCCAACCGGTCCAGACCTCCTCGAGCAGCTTCGGATCTTTGGACTTCCGGAGCAGCTCGCTGAGCTCGGGCAGCGTGAGGCACTCGGACTTCGGGTCGTCACCGTGGCCGCGCAACCGCGGTGAGCAATACTTGCCCGTGCCGTACAGGCTCTCCATCTCCGACGACAGCCGCGCGAGCTCGGCCCGCTCGGCGGGGTCCGACGGCGCGGGCAGCCCTGCCGAATACGTGAGCAGGTAGAACTGACGCTGGAGCTCGGGCGGCAAGGCGAGACCGCGGAAGCGCTGGCTCTCCTTGATCTTCCGCATCTGGAACTCGAGCAGCGTCTCGGTGGCGCGCGCCGCCAGAAGCTCGGTGTCGTGCGTGATGTACGTGCTCTTGACCCACGACATGCGCTGCACGTAGGTCCCGAGCTCTTTCAGCTGCTGGTTGACGTCCGCCAGAAATTCCGCGGCCTCTTCGACGGTCGGAGGCCCGGGCTCGCTCGCGCTGGCGGTTTGCGCCGCGCCCCGCCGAGGGCTCGGTGCTTCGAGCTTCACGGGCGGTGAGCCGCAAGCCCAACACGACAGAAAGATCACGCACGCGGCGGGACGAAAGCGCATGGCGCCGACGCTACCACGGCTTACAGGGACGCCCCTTGCAGCTCTTCCAGTGGCTCGGACGGAAGCGCGCGATGTCCGGCAGCCCGCGCTCCCACGGCGGCGGCAAGGCGCTGCCGCCGTCGCTGTCGATGCGCGCGAGCTCCCCGCGGCAGCTGGCTCCGGCGCGGGTCAGGAGCGCGCGCGTGGTCGAGCTCTGGTAGTGGAAGCGATAGAGCTCCGCCCAGTTCTCGGTGCTGCCCGGGTAATCGAAGGGCCGGCAGTAGGTGCTGATGCAGCCGCGCTCGCGGTGGTCGGGTGGAAGGGCCGAACAGCCCTCGGGAGTGTCGGCGCAGGTCCTCGCGCATTCGGGCGTCGCAATGGGATCGGCCTCGGCGTTGACCAGATGGTACATCACGGTGTGCCCGATCTCGTGCAACAGCACCGGGCTGAATAGCTGGTGATCCGGCCTCCTCCCGTCGAACGCCACGCCGTCGACGTTGACGTGGTAGGCCCAATACGTGCCGTAGTTGCCGCGCACGGAGTGGTTGGGATCGCGGAACAGGTGCGACGAGAGCCAGATCGTGTGTCCGTCGCGGGCGTCGTCCGCGGCCTTGCGATCGTAGGGCGCGACGCCGTGACCCGTGGGGCGGTCGTCGATCACGAACCTGCGCACGAGCTCGACGTGGCTCCAGGGGATGCGCGCCAGCGTGTTTTCGAGGGCGCGGAACCAGGCGGCGTCGATGCCCGCGGCGGCGCGGCACGGCTTGCCCGCCGTGTTCTCGTCGCCCGGGGGCCAGGCTACGGAAATACAATGCCGGCGCGTCACGCCGCCGAGCTCGCGCGTCACGATCAGCCGTTTGGCGACGTAGCCATCGACCGAGAAGTAGCGCTTCGGTCCGCCGGGCTCGCGCAGAATGCTCGGCTCGCGGCTGTTCTCGTCGCGACACGGATCACCGAGCAGCGGCGCGTGCACGAACGGCACGATCGGAACCACGGACCGATCCGCTGCCGGCGCCGGAGCCAAGCGCGGAATCGGCGGCAGATGCGGCAGCGGGATCCTCGCCGGCCCTTCTGCTGGGGCTCCCGGCAGGCGGTCGCTGCTGGTCGCCGGCGAAGGCCACGACACGAGCGCGGCGCCGAACAGCGACCACGCGAGGATCGACGGCCAGGCCACGCTGCGACTCACCGCCAGCAGCGTGCCACGCCGAAGGCGGCAATGCTAAACATTGCCCCCGCCATGACCGAAGTGCGTGCCGAGCCGCTCCCCAACATCCCCTGGCAAGAGCGTCCGCGAGGGTCTCAGGACGTGTTGTGGCGCTACGCTCGGAACCCGGTGGTTCCCGCGCGCGCGATCGCGGCCTCCACTTACGTCCACAACAGCGCCGTGATCCCGTTCGAGGGCGGCTTCGCCGGGGTTTTCCGGGTCGACAACCGCTCGCGGCGCATGCAACTGCACGCCGGGCGGAGCCGCGACGGGCTCGACTGGAAGCTCGAGGAGCAGCCGATCCGCTTCGTGTGCGACGACCCCGAGATCGGAAAGTTCAGCTACGGCTACGACCCCCGGCTCGTGCGCATCGACGGGCGCGTGTACGTGATGTGGTGCAACGGTTATCACGGGCCGACGATCGGTCTCGGCTACACCGACGACTTCGAGACCTTCCATCAGCTCGAGAACGCGCTCCTGCCGTTCAACCGCAACGGCGTGCTGTTCCCGCGGCGCATCCTCGGGGACTATTGTTTGCTGAGCCGGCCGAGCGACAATGGTCACACGCCGTTCGGCGAGATCTACCTGAGCCGGAGCCCGGACCTCGTGCACTGGGGCCGCCACCGGCACGTGATGTCGCCAATCAAGCAGGAAAACGGCTGGCAGAGCACGAAGATCGGCGCGGGCCCTGCGCCCATCGAAACCTCCGAGGGCTGGCTGCTCATCTATCACGGCGTGGTCACGACCTGTAACGGCTTCGTGTACAGCGTCGGTGCCGCGTTGCTCGATCTCGACGAGCCGTGGCGCGTGATCGCGCGCGCAGATCCGTACCTTTTGACCCCGAGCACGCTCTACGAGAGCGTGGGCAACGTGCCGAACGTGGTGTTTCCGTGTGGGGCGCTGATCGATGGATCGACGGGGCGGCTGGCGCTCTATTACGGCAGCGCGGACACGGTCATCAGCGTCGCCTTCGGCTACGTCCAGGAGATCGTAGACTTCGTTCGCAGCAACGCAATCCGCTAATCGCTGACAGCCACGCGCTCCACGCACAGCTTTTCCTGGCCCTTGGGGCAGGTGATGCGCACGTGAAAGTGGTCGTCGTGGGCCGCGGAGTTGCTCGGCTGGTGCAGGAGCACGGCGGCCGCTCCCGCGTACTTCCTGAACGCGGGGCGAGAGCTCGCGAAGTCCAGCAGCCGCTGGCGTAAGGGCTTGGCCACGAAGACGTACTTGATGCCGGCGCGCGAGTCCTTGAGCCACATCTGGATCAAGAGCCAGTTCCGGTAGTCGTCGAAGAGCAGGCCGCTCCCGTCCTTGGCCTTGCCGTCGGCGCCGAAGGCCACGAAATGGTCGAGCCGCTTGGGACGGCCCTTGGCGTCCGTCACGAAGAAGCCGACGTCTGCGTCGCGCCCGCTCTGGTGCGAGCGGTGGCCGGCGAGCGGTCCCCCGTTCTCGTTGGACAAGTCGCCGACCAGCAGGACCGCGCCGCTCGCCTCGCGCGCCATCTGCTTGGCGCTGCGTTGCAGCATCAGCACCAGCGAAGGGTGCCCATAGGACGTCCTGCGCTCGGCGTTCTTCAGCGCGAGCGACTCCGTCTCTCGCAAGCGCTTGGCGCGCAGCTGAAAGCCCTCGATCGGCGACCCCACCGACAGCGACATTTTCAAGAACGGCGCCTTCTGGAAGGCGGGCGGCAGGTCGGCGTTCGTGTAGCCGGCGAACGCGGCACCGGAGGCCAAACACAGGGCCGAGCCGAGAGCCCAGCGGAGACTTGAAGAGCAGCGCGACACGGGAAACGCCGAGTTTTCTTCGCGACTGTGCACGCTGTCAATGGGGTTGCTAATGGTCTGTCACGGAGGCTCGGAATGCGGCCGCGTGCGCTTCTTTCGTGGAGTAGTGGCAAAGATAGTGCCTGGGCGCTGCACGTGCTCCGGCAGCGCGGCGACCTCGACGTGGTCGGCCTGCTCACGACGTTGAACCAGTTACACGATCGGGTCGCGATGCACGCGGTGCGCCACGAGCTCTTGAAGCAACAAGCGACGGCCGCGGGCTTGCCGCTGCTCGTCGTGCCGATCCCGTCGCCGTGTAGTAACGAAGAGTACGAGACGGCGATGCGCGGCGCGCTCGCGCGAGCCACCGACCTCGGGGTGACGCGCATGGCGTTCGGCGATCTGTTCCTCGAAGACGTTCGCGCTTATCGGGAACAGAAGCTCGCGGGTACGGGGATCGAGCCGGTGTTCCCGCTATGGGGTCTGCCGACGCCGGAGCTCGCTCGCGACATGCTGAGCGGCGGGCTGCGCGCTCGCCTCACGTGTGTCGATCCGAAGCAGCTGAGCGCCAGCTTTGCGGGGCGCGAGTTCCAGCTGCAACTGTTGCGGGAGCTCCCGGCGGGGGTGGATCCTTGCGGAGAGCGTGGTGAATTCCACACTTTCGCTTACGCCGGCCCGATGTTTTCGCGGCCGATCGCCATCGAATCCGGAAAGATCGTCGAGCGGGACGGGTTCATTTTCGCAGACCTGGTTCCTGGCCCGCCCGCCTGAAGGCGCTGCGGCACGGGGATTGCTCGGACAGAGGCAGGAGCTCACCCATGTCTCACACGCTTTCGGGTTTGGTTCGTCTGGCCGGCTTCGCGGTGTGGCTGTCGGCCTGCGCCGCGGGCAATCCCGACGCGCCCGTGAGGTCGCCGAGCCTGGACTATCGGCCGCCGCCTCCCGACACGGCCGAGAGCCAGCCGGTCGGGGTAGACGGCGTTCCACCCGGCGACCGGTTGGAAGAGGGCGCGGTGGTCGGGAACGAGCCCGGCCTTTCGCCGGGCTGGAAGGCGGACGAACACGGTCTGCACCACGACCCGAAAAAGCGCGTCGGCGGAGCCGTGGACACGAAGAACGAGACCGGCGGCGCGTCCGGCCACTGAGTCTTGGCGCAAACGGCTTTCTGGGCCTGGACGAGCGTGATTTGAGATCCTGCGGGGGCATGGCCCCAAGAAGCCCCCGATTAAACCTCTGGATTTTTGCCGCTGTCCTGCTCGCCTGCGAGCACCCGCGCGGCGGGGCGAGCGC
>JALYWZ010000237.1 GCA_030852505.1 Myxococcota bacterium
TGCGGACCTCGCGCTTGTAGCGGCGCGCCGCGGCGCCGTCCTGCGCGATCATCGCCGTGTCGTTGCTGTGCGCGAGCCCCACGTAGACCTCGAGCTTCACGGCTTCGGGCGGCAGCGGGCGAGGCGCAGGCGGCGGGATCGGCGTGCCCTCACCGCAGGTGACGACGGCGCCGTCCGGCCAGATCGCCGAGAACTTGCGCAGCTTGAACTGGCCGGCGGCGAAGCCACGCTCGTCGATATCGAGCTCGGTGATACCCCAGTCGTAGTGAGTGACCGCGCTCAGGCGGTCTTGCAGGAGCTTCTCGTGGTAGCGGTCCTGCTGCTGGAAATGGTGCTGGCTGACCAGCAGCCCCTCGGTCCACAGCGGCTTGTGCGCCATCGTTCTCAGTAACCCCCGCTCGACGCCGAGCTCGGGGCCCCTGCGTCGGATTGAGTTTCCGGTCCCGGCTCGGCCTCGCGCCCCGCGCCGTCCTGGATCTGCATCCGGTCGACCCAGACCGGGATCCGCTCGCCCTGCTTCGGGCACGGCGGCATCGTGCGCGGCGCCTCGAGGTCGTACGTCACGAACCAGTCTTTGCCTTGCGGCTCGCGAAACAAAGCCACGAGCGCGAGCGTTGCCGCGCCCGGCGTGGGCGTGACCGGAAATAGCTTCGTCTCACCCGGGAACAACGTCTGCTCTTCGACCCCGAGCAGATCCTTGTCCAGCGTGACGGCGTCGTTCTGCCAGATATCTTCGAAGCTTGCCGTGCGAAGCCGAGCATCGGACCGAAGTTGGTAGATGCGCACCTGAACCGGCCGCCCTTCTCCAGTCGCCTCGGCATTGACCCGAGCCGTCGCCGTGATGGCGAGGGTCGGCTTCACCGGCTCACAGGCCTTGGGGGCCGCCTTCGGCGCAGGGGGCGGCGTCGAGCCGCATCCCAGCACCACACCACAAATCAGCGCGAACACCGCGTTTTTCATCCGCGGCAACGTTATACACGACAACGGGCCCTGCCGTGCGCGGCCCGTTATCGGTTGACGACCGCCGCCGCCCCACGGGTCGGCCCCCCGATCCGCGGCGGCGCGGCACTGCCGATCTGCTGGTCTGGCCTGTTCACGAGCCCGGCTGGGAATGCCATCGGGCGAGGCAGATCGAGGGCCGAGCCACGTAGATCCAATCCCGGGACGCTGATCCGACTGCGACCCCATCACTGGAAGTCGCGGAGCGGTCGTCCCTGCACTTGACCGTCGGGTCGCTTGAGGATACTCGTTGAGCGTGTGGTGTGGGCCCCTTCTGGGCGAGGATAAGCAGAGGTCGCCGGACGAGCGTGCCGTGCGAGCCTGTTCAAATTGAAGGAGTGTTGCGATGGCCGTCGATATGTTTCTGAAGTTGGATGATGTGAAAGGGGAGGCGAAGGGGGAGAAGAAGGACGAAATCGTCATCCTCTCGTGGTCGTGGGTCGCCGCCCAGCAAGGCACCGGCAGCGCCGGTGGTGGTTCCGGTACGGGCAAGGTCGAGTCTCTCGACATCGAGCTCAAGAAGTGGGTCGATCGCGCGTCCCCCATCCTCTACAAGTACTGCTGCAAGGGCACGCACTTGAACGAGGCGTTGATCACGGTGCGCAAGGCCGGCGACACGCCCCTCGAGTACATGAAGGTCACGCTGCGCGACATCATCATCACCGGGTTCAGCACGGGCACCGTGGTCCCGGGCGATGATCGCCTGCAAGAGACCGTGCGCCTGAACTTCAAGAAGGTGTTCGTCGCGTACTCGCCGCAGGTCAAGGGCGGCTCCGGCGACGCTGAGACCGGCGGCGGTTTCAACCTCGAGACCGCGCTCGAGTGGGACGGCAAGTCGGACGACTGATCGCGCTCGAAGCTGAAGGGGGGGCCTGGATGAAGGCTGACTTCGCCCGGCCCCTTCGGATTGCTACGCCACGCTGACGCCCCCGCGGAACACGTGGCGTTTTTCTTTTCTGGGTCGCGCGCCGTCACGCATCGCTACTCAGCGGCGGGGCCGAAATGGATTTCGCGAGCCGTCGCGGAGATGACACTCGCGCTGAGGGCTATTGCGATCACGATCACGAGCGTGCCGGCCCGTCGCAAGCGCTTCATTTGCCACCACATCACGAGCCCGCTCAACGACCACAGGATCAGCGTCGCCGCCGTGAGGTCGGCGAACAACGCCCAGACGCTGGTCGCGTCGGCGTGTGGCGGATAGTGGTGCTGCTTGTGCAGGCTCTCGAGCAACTCGGCCAGGGACCCGCGATGGCGGGTGCCGCGCGACGTTCCCGAAAGCTCGCCGGTGCTCAGATCATAGACGACATTCCACGGGCGCCCGTCTCGACTCGACATGCCGAACCGAAGCTGGGGATGGATCTCCGGATGGGGACGGAGCGGGCCTTCTACGGCAAGCTCGGGATCGCGGAGCAGCGGGTTCAGCCGAGCGGCGAGCTTCGCGAGATCGTACTCCGCGAGCGTCACGCGTTGACCGTCGAACGGGACGTGCGCAGCGCTGCTGGGATCGGGCCGCTCCGTGAGCGTCGCGTCGCCGTCGGAAAGGTCGAGTATCAGCACCTGCTTACCCTTGGCCGCCGGCGCCACGAACAGCGGAAAGCCTGAGAAACGCGGTCGTTCCGCGAGATCGAGGCGGTAGCCGTGACCGCCCGCGTTCAGGTCGTGGACGAGCCGCTGCGCGATCCGTTGCGCGTCCCAGCCTTCGAAACGAGTGTGCCGGCTGACGGTCGCCGCCGAGAGACGCCGAACCTCGAGCCCGCGTCCAATCGCCGGGTGGTTGAACGACAGACCCGTGATGCCGAAGAACAGCGCGAACGGCCAGAGCAAGAGACCCAGGTACAGGTGTATCCGGCGCACCAGTCGCAACGCGAGCGGGGCGGCGCGCCGGAGTGCTGCGTTCATCGCTCTGCGGTTCAACGCAGCTTGACCGCCGAGAACACGAGCCCCGGGACGAGCGCTGCGGACCCGAGCGTGGGACCGTTCCGCGTCAGCTCGACGAACCGCGTCTCCTCTCCTGCGAGGAACACCGGCGCGAATGCGCGCTCACCGAGGTGGAACGGCAGCACGCTGCCGCCGGCCAATTCGGCGTCGACGGCTTCCAGCGACGGCTCGTCGCCGAGATTCAACTTGGCCCAATTCCAGACGGGCAAGCTGGCGAGGGCGCGTGGATTGGTCACGTCTTCGGGGACCGCCGCAGCATCGAGCACCCGCAAGAACGGCTGATTGTCGCGTCCGATCAGCAGCGATCCCGCGGCGGCGCCGCTCAGCTCCGAGAGCGAGACGTAGAAGTCCGGATCGAAGCCGTCCGTGCTCGTGTCGAGCCGCACCAGGCAGGGCTCGGGGTTATCGTGGTTGAGGTAGGCCGCCGCCGCACCGAAGGCCTCCGTCGCCAGGTACAGGAAACCGTCCGCGTCGAGCACACCGTCGCGCACGTAGCCGCAGCGTGTGTCCTGCACGATCTCGGCGCTGTCGCGCTCGGTATCGACGATCACGACTGCGAGCCGCGGCACGACCTCGAGCTCGCGGCGCCAAGCGGCGAAGCTGTAAAGCTTCGGGCCCTTGCGTACCGGGGCGGCGGTGAACGACAGCACCTCACCCTCGTGCGCCAGTGGCTCGAGTGAAATCGTTTCGCGCACCTTCATCGTGCCCGGATCCCAGACCACGATCTGCGCCGTGGGACCGTCGAACCAGTACGCTTTATCGGCGGCCAGGTACTGGAACTGGCCGCCGTATTCGCCGAACTTCGTGATGCCCTGGCCGAGGAACGAGACCGTGCCGTCCTCCGCGAGCCCGCCGCCAGGCTCGAGCACGTAGCGCGTGACGGTTGGCCCCTGGTCGCTCGCCACGAACAGCGCGCCGCCATCCTCCGAGCCGGTGCCCAGTGCGCGGCCCGGAACCTCCACCACGGCTTCGTCGAGCGACAAGCTCGTTGTCTCGTCGAGGGTGTCGGTCAGCAGCACGTAACTGGTGTTTTCGGTGTCTCCGAACACCTGCGCGGTCAGGGCATAGGTCGGGCCAGCGGACGGCGCGCCGATCCCTGTATCGCCGCGACCGGAATCGTCGCCGCTGCACGCCGTGATCGACGACGCCAACAGCAGCGCCGCGGTGGTCTTCCAGTTCGATCGGATGTTTTTCGTTCGGGCTCTCATCGGTCCTCACTCGTAGTTGGCGGTCATCTTCAGGTGGAAGCTCCGGCCGGGCCGGGGCACTCCGTAAAAATCGAATGCGCGTGCATCGCCGACGTTCTGCACCTCGAAGGAGCTCGTGAACGTCGCGCGCTCGCTCGCGATCGCGTACGCGAGCGACAGCCCATAGAGCGTTTGACTCGGGGTCTCGAGCTTGATCTCTCGCCGGCCAGCGCTCTCCCAGCCGAGAAAGAACGCGCCCACGTGGCGGACGTTGCCGGCGAGCTCGAGCTCGTCGCGCGAGAACAGGCCGGGCGTGAGCCGTACGAACGCCTGTGCCGAGCCGCGCAAATACGGCAGATTCGGGAGCCGATCGCCCGCGAAGCGTGCGCCGGCACCGAGCTCCGAGGTGTTCCGAACGTCGTCGAGTCCGAGGCTCGCGTCGGTCCCGAAGACCTGGCCGGGCGCCGTGTAGCCGACGGCCGCATCGAAGCCGCGCGCGCGGGCAGCGAGCACGTTCTGATACTCGTAGTAACTACCGCGGTTGACCGGGAGGATCAGATCCTCGATTTCGCGCAACGTCGCGGCCAGGCGCACGCGCACCGAGCCGAGCGGGGTGGGAGCGTCCTCGACGACGAGCGCGAGGTTGTAGTTGTGGCTGCGCTCGGGGGCGAGGGCAACGTTCTCCACGATCAAGCCGCCGTCGCCGAACAGCTCGTCGGGAGTCGGAAGCCGCGCCGCGTACTCGTAGGACGCCTTGACGTGGACGTGCTCGGAGAGGGAGACACGGAGCGCGTCCCCGGCGCCGAACGCGAGCGTGCGCGTGTCGAGCTCGTGGATCACTCCGGTCGGCAGGCGCTGCTCGCTCCTCGACCGATCTCGATACAGCTTCGCGAACGTGAGCGCGGCGATCGGCTCCGCCTCGATCTCGTATTCGAGCCCGACGATTTGCCGAGAAATCCAGCGTTCTGCGCGGAGCGGGTCGTAGTCCTCGTCGGTGATGGCCGCGTCCTTCCCGCCCCTCTCGACCTCGGTCGGAGCCACGGCGATGCGCAGCTGGTGCGATTCCAGCGGGGTCAGGCTCAGCTGTGCGCGCGCGAAGATCGTGTGTTCGTCGATGCGCCGGTCGACGGGCAGTGAGTCCATCTCTCCCGCGAGCGGCAGCTTCGCGAAGCAGCGCCCGTGCCAGTCGTAACGGCAGCGCGACAGATCACGCAGGGCTGCGCGCCGAAAAGCGTAGCCGGCGAGCGCGTCGACGCGGAGACGCTCGGAGAAGCGCTTCGCGTAGCGGGCGTTGGCACCAGCGGCCCGGCGCGCGTAGGTCACTTCGCCGTACGGCACGGTCATGGCGGCGTTGTGTTGGACGTCGCGCGCGTAGTCGGAGAAGAAGCTCTCGACGACGAGTCTGTCGGCGAGCTCTCGATCGAGCAGCCCGGCGGCGAGCGTGGCGCCCGCGCCGCGGTAGCCATCGTGAAAGCGCTTCACGCGTTCGGTCGAGACGCTGCCGTCGTCGGCGAATACCTGCGCGTCCATGGGATAGTCGTTCTCCGAGCTGTCCCAGAACGCGCCCGCGCGGACGAAGCTGCGCGCCGCCCGAAAATACCGGCGCACACCGAGCGACAGCCGCTGGGTCTCGAACGAGCCGAGCTCGTAGGCGACGCCGGCGCGGTCGCTGCGGACGTCCTCGTCGCTCACGAGCTGCACGGCTCCCCCGAGCGCATCCGCCCCGAACCGCGCCGGGACGACCCCCCTGTACAGCTCGACGCGCTGGATCAGGTTCACGGGCACGTTGGCGACGCCGAGCTGGTAACCGGTCAGCTCGAGCGGGATCCCGTCCAGGAAGAAGCGGAGTCGCTCGCCGGACAGCCCGTTCAGGGTGTAGCGGGCTGCGGAGCCAAGACCGCCCTCGCGGCGCACGCCGAGCGGCGTGGCACGAGCCAGCACCTCGCCCAGATCCGCGGAGCGGCGTTGCTCGCGGTCGAGCTCGACGGCCTCGACCGCGTTCACCGAACGCCGCAGGGACGCGGCCCGTGAAGCACCGTAGACGACCACACCGGGCGCCTGCTCGGCCCGCGCGCGCGTCGGGAGCGCGAGGCCTACGAAGAGCAGGCTCGCGGCGAGGCGGGGCAGGCAGGCTCGGACACGCACGGTCGTCGTGTTACTGAAAATGACTATCAGATTCAATGGGCTTCTAGGAGTTCACTCCGGCGCGGAGATGGCCGCCGGCGGGATTTGACCCGGTTATTTCGCAGGTTTAGCGATGGTGGCAGCACCGGGGTCAAAATGAATTTAATTTTCATTTTCATTAGGGTCGGGTATGAGGCGGGGGTCGGCGTTCGTTCCCCGCCGTGAGAGGTGTCGCCGTGGATGCTCGACAGGCCGTCAATCAGAACCCCACCGGTGAGCCGGCGTTCTTCTTCGCCGGGCCGAGCCAGACGCTCCTCGCGGTCGACAGTGGCGAGGCGGTGGTCGGCATCGCGCGCGAACGCGGGCAGCTACTGAGGAGCGTGGAGCGCGTGCTCCGCGAGCGCGATCGCTCCAGTGTGCTCGTCGGCGCGGTGCCCTTCTCGGACGAGGCGCCGGTGCGATTGTTCTGTCCGAACCAGGTCACGCGGGCCGGCCGCTGGGGCGCGTCCGAGACCGCAGCGGCTCCGCGGCGGGAAATCGGACTCGAGGCAAACGCGGTTGGGCGTCCGCTCGGACCGGAAGAGAAGCACTTCGTGGCCGCGGTCGCCGATGCGACGCGAGCGATCCGCGAGGGTTCGCTCGAGAAAGTCGTGCTGTCTCGCGCGATGAACGTCGAGCTCGGAGCGCCGCCGGCGCTCGCCCCGCTGCTGCGCCTGTTGCGGACGCGAAACCCGCACGGCTTCACGTTCGCTCTCGGCCTCGGGGCGCGTTCCGGCGGCGGTGCGAAGGTAACGCTGGTCGGAGCCAGCCCCGAGCTCTTGCTGTCGCGGCGTGGGCTTCGGGTGGTGAG
>JALYWZ010000910.1 GCA_030852505.1 Myxococcota bacterium
GGTCACGACTGGCGTCGGCTTCCGAGCCGCGCTGCGCTTTCAAGACACGACGGACCCGGAGAAGATCACCGGCGATCAGTCGTTCGACGAGCTCTACGTCGAGCCGCGCTTCAGCGGCAAGGTGACGGACGTCGTCGGCTGGACCGCCAACTTCCAGGGCAGCGGCCGCACCACGGACGGTCTGCCTGCTACGCCAGGCAACCCAGCGAAGTTCGAGCTCCGCGTCCTCGATCTCGTCGGCCAGCTCGACTTCATGGATGAGTTCCACGTCTGGATGGGCCGCATGCTCACGCCCGCGGATCGCGCGAACTTCAGCGGGCCCTGGTTCATCCCGGAGTGGGCGTATCCCGGCTCCTACATCGCGTACGGCGGCGGCGTTTACGTCGGTCCGCGCGGCACCGAGGAGTTCGGACGTGAGACCGGCGTCGTCGCGTGGGGCGACATCGGCGGCGGCAAGTTCAAGTACTACCTCTCCGCCATGGATCTCGACGGCAACGTCGGCGCAGATGCGACGGGAGACGCGGTGTTCAATGGCGCCAACTCGGAGAGCCCGCTCTTCTCCGGGCGACTCTCGTACGCGATCCTCGGTTCGGAGCCGGGGTTCTACGGGAGCAGCACCTACTACGGAGCGCAGGACATCGTCGCGATCGGCGCGGCGGTCCAGTACCAGAAGGACTTCACGGGTAGCTCGGGCAACACCGGCATCCAGGACGACGTCCTCGAATTCAACGCGGATCTCCTGGCGGAGTACAACACCAAGGGCTCCGGAACCGTGCGCTTCGAAGGCGGGTACTACCACTTCGACACGAACGCGATGCCCATGGACGATCACTTCTACGTCTCGGCCGGCTACCTCACGCCGGAGAACATCGGCATCGGCAAGCTGAACCCGATCGTCCGCTTCCAGATGGCGAAGAAGGGTGAAGACGAGGAGACCGGACCGGAAGCGACGCTGCAGATGATTGACGCTCAGCTCGCGTACGTGATGAAGGACTACTTCGCGAAGCTCATGCTCGTCTACACGAACGGGAAGTTCGAGTACGGCGACACGACCGTGAAGTCGAACGCCGTCCAGCTCGGCTTCCAGATCCAACAGTAAGAAGAGCAGGGTTCGATACGGCACGGGCAGCGCCGCGAAGCGCGCCCGTGCCGCGAGAGCCGCCAAACCGCGGCGGATTTCGGGGGATTCGCGGAGCATCAGGGAGGGTGTTCGGCGCTGCCAGGATTGACACTGGTCTATTGGCCGAAACCCCAGCAGACTCGCGTGCGGGATGAACACGCAGTTGCTGATTGATGCCGTCGTCCAACAGACGATGGTGTTCATCGCTCAGATCGCGACAGCGGGTGGAGTGCGCGCGCCGCTCGCGCAGGTCGCGAACCAGGTCTTCTTGGAGCTCACGAACGAGCTCGGCAACCAAGGGGTCACCAAGAAGGTCATCGCCGACATGTTCGGCATGGCGCTCCGGACCTATCACCGCAAGGTGCGCGAGCTGTCGGCGAGCCGAACCGACAGCGGGGGAACGCTGTGGGCGTCCGTGCTGACCCACGTGAAGGAGCACGAGCCCGTCACGGCGCGGGACCTCGCCCGCCGCTTCCGCAACGACGACCCCGAGGTGTTGAGCGGCGTGCTCAATGATCTGGTGGGCTCGGGCCTCGCGTACCGCAGCGGGCGCGGCGCGAGCGCGCTGTACCGCGCGGCAGCTGCGTCGGATCTGGCCCTCGGAAACGCCGAGGAGCAGCGCGAAGCCTACGAGTACCTGGCCTGGCTCGTGGTGTACCGCTCGGGGCCGCTCGACGCGGCGGCGATCTCGGAGCTCGGCCGGCTCGAACCGGTGGCCTGTCGAGAAGCGCTCGAACGTCTGGTAGCGAGCGGAAAGGTGCGTGCCGTCGAAACCGCGGGCGTCACACGTTACGTCTCGAGCGAGCTCTCGATCCCGCTCGGCACGAGCCAGGGCTGGGAGGTCGCGGTGCTCGACCATTTCCAGGCCATGGTGGGCGCGATCTCGGCGAAGCTCGGAGCAGTCGCGCGCTCGGATGCGAGCGATGTCGTGGGTGGCTCCACCTTCAGCCTGGACGTCTGGGACGGACACCCGCTCGAAGGCGAAGCCCTCGGGACGCTCTCGCGCGTGCGCGCCGAGCTCGAGTCGCTGCGGAGCCGCATCGACGCCCACAACGCCGAGGCAGCCACAGGCCCGGGGGCAAAGCGGGTCATTTACTACATGGGTCAATACGTGAGGGAAGAAGGGTCGCGTGAAGCACACGCGGATACGGCAGAAGAATGAACTCGACACGCTCGCTACTCGGCTCGCTCTCGGTTTTGGCGCTGCTCGCGGCCTTCGCGTGCGACTCCCAAACCAAGGAGCAATCTTCGAGCTCGACCCACTGGGTGACCTGCGACACGAACCAGGACTGCGCGCCGCATCCGAGCCACCCGACCTGCGACGGCGGGTATTGCGTGAACGAATCCGGAGAGCGATTGGAGGAAGACCCGACGACCGGCGGTCGGGGCTCGGTTCCGGCAGCTACGGGCGGCAACGCTCCGAGCTTCGGCGGGGCGGTGAGCCCGACGAACGGCGGCTCTTCACCCGTCGCGAGCGGCGGAGCAGCAGTGAGCGGCGCGGGCGGAGAGCAAGCC
>JALYWZ010000029.1 GCA_030852505.1 Myxococcota bacterium
TGCCAGGGCTGCCGGCATCGCGCTCGGCCGCATGCGAGACGTCCAGGCGAGGCTCACCGTGGATGCGATAGTAATGGCGACCGCGGCGCTCGCGAACGGAATCGTCGTCACCGGCAACCCGAGCGACTTCAACCGCTTGGCCCCGCACTTTCCCGGCGTGCCCGTGCTCTCGGCCTGAGCCGTTGTCGCTGCATCAGCGGGCTGAAGGCGAGATAGCTTCGGACCTTTGCCGACGGGGTTGCAAGTGTAGGGCAACAGCCCACGTTCGGGAAACTCGCACGCTGACCAAGCCTTCCTGTATCGTCCTCGGACCACCCGATCGTATCGATCGGTGTTCGGAGCGAAGGGGAGAATCGGTATGACGCTCACGAAGAAGATGATCGCGGAGGCGTTCGGGACCTTCTGGTTGGTGTTCGGTGGCTGCGGCAGCGCGGTGCTCGCTGCCGGCGTGCCGAACGTCGGAATCGGCTTCCTGGGCGTCGCACTGGCGTTCGGACTGACCGTGCTCACGATGGCGTACGCGATCGGCCACGTCTCGGGTTGTCACTTGAACCCCGCGGTGTCGATCGGTCTCGCCGTGGGCAAGCGCTTCCCGGCGCGGGAGCTGCCGGCGTACATCGGCGGACAGGTGCTGGGAGCCGTCGCCGCGAGCGCCGTGCTCTACGTGATCGCGAGCGGCACGCAAGGCTTCGATCTGGCGGGCGGCTTCGCTGCAAACGGTTACGCCGAGCATTCGCCGGGGGGTTACTCCCTGGCGGCGGCGTTCACCGCCGAGCTCGTGCTCACCTTTTTCTTTCTGTTCGTGATCCTCGGTTCGACCGACAGCCGCGCCCCCGCCGGCTTCGCGCCGATCCCGATCGGGCTCGCGCTGTGCCTGATCCACCTGATCGCCATCCCCGTCACCAACGTTTCCGTCAACCCGGCTCGCAGCACCGGCCCGGCGCTGTTCGTCGGAGACTGGGCCCTCGAGCAACTGTGGCTGTTCTGGGTGGCGCCGATCCTGGGCGCGGCTCTCGGCGGGCTCGCCTATCCGCTGCTGTTCGGCAGCGTCACTCCTCCCGTGGTCGCGGGCGTCGAGAAGCGCGAGATCGGTACCGTCGCCCCGGGCGCGTGATTCAGGCACCGGAGCGGTTCATGCACGAGTCCCCGTTACTCGTTTCGATTCTGGCAGTGCTCGCCGGATGCGGGCCCGACGAAGGGTTCGAGGCGCGGGGCTGCATCCCAGCGTCCGAAGACCAGGCGAGCTGCCCGGCCAAACGGGACGTTTCTTTGCGAGACGTCTTCTTGCCAGGACGCTGCGGTGACGATCTCGAAGTCGTCGAGATGAAGAGCGAAGGCGAGCTCACGACGCTCACGTCCTCCGAGGACGAAACGACGACCCCGGCCTGCTGCTACACGGTCGTCGTCGTCGATCACGACGAAAGCTCCGAGTGCGTCGTGGGCAGGCCCTACTACGACCAGGGCGCGCCACGCCGGGCTCCGGTGTCCCCGCCGGTGACGGAGCAAGGGAGCGCGGCCGGGGTGGCACGGAGGAGAGCCGCCGCCTGGTCGAACGCCGGCGCTGCCGAGCATGCGTCGGTGGCAGCGTTCGGGCGCCTCGCTCTGCAGCTCATGGCCCTCGGTGCACCGCTGGACCTGGTGCGGGATACGCATCACGCCGCGCTCGATGAAATCGGCCACTCCGAGCTGTGCTGGTCGCTCGCGCGCCGCTTCGGTGAACCCGTGCAGGCCGCAGGTCCCTTCCCCTTTTCGGGGCCGATCGACCCGAACCTCGGGCTCGCAGAGCTCGCGGTAGAGCTCGTGCGCGACGGGTGCGTGGAGGAAACGCTCGGGGCGCATCTGGCCTTCGAGCTCGCCGCCGCTGCGCCCGAGGCGGACGTGCGCGCGGTGCTCACGACGATCGCTGCCGAGGAGTCGCAGCACGCCGTGCTCTCGTTCCGCATTTTGACGTGGGCGCTGCAAACGGGCGGAGAGCCCGTGCGCGCGGCAGTGCGCAGCGCCATCGCTGAGCCCGCAGCGTTGCGACTTGCGCTCGGGGAGCTTTCGCTGCGCTCGGGAGTCGATCTGGCCGCGCTCTGCGCCATGGCCGAGCGCGGCGTCCGAGAGGTGCTGGAGCCTGCCCGCGAGCGCCTGCTGTCGATCACCCGCGCCAGCCGTTGAACAACCGCCCAAAAGCGAAGGCCCGCGAGCTCGATTGGAGCTGCGGGCCTTCGTCCCTTTCGGTCCGGTGCGAGGCTTACTCGTCGCCGACCGCGACCAGGTCCGGTTGAACGACGCGGACCGGCTGGGGAGGCGCGAACGTGGGCGACTTCTCGTCGAGCACGACCTGCAGGCGCTTGTACGCCGGCAAACCGGTGCCCGCCGGGATCAACCGGCCCATGATCACGTTCTCCTTGATGCCGCGCAGATCGTCGGTCTTGCCGCAGATCGCCGCTTCGGTCAGCACCTTGGTCGTTTCCTGGAACGACGAGGCGCTGATGAACGACTCGGTCGAGAGCGACGCCTTGGTGATACCGAGCAACATCGGCTCGGCCACCGCCGGCTGACCGCCGCGCTCCATCACGCGCGCGTTCTCCTTCTCGAACACGTACTTCTCGACCTGCTCGTCGACCAGGAAGGTCGTGTCACCGACCTCCTTGATCCGCACTCTCCGCAGCATCTGGCGCACGATGCACTCGATGTGCTTGTCGTTGATACCGACGCCCTGCAGGCGGTAAACCTGCTGGATTTCGTTGACGAGCCAGGCCGCGAGCTCCTTCTCGCCCTTCACGCGCAAGATGTCGTGCGGGTTCGCCGGACCGTCCTGCAGCGGGTCGCCCGCGCGCACGTGATCGCCCGGCTGCACCTGGATGTGCTTGCCCTTCGGGATCAGGTACTCCCGCGCCTGATCGTTCTGGGCCGTGCCGTCGAGGCCGTACGGGGTGATGAGCAGCTTGCGCTTGCCCTTCGTGTCCTTGCCGAACGAAACCACGCCGTCGATCTCGCTGATAATCGCGTGATCCTTGGGCTTACGGGCTTCGAACAGCTCGGCGACGCGGGGCAGACCGCCGGTGATGTCCTGCACCTTGGTGGTGTCGCGGGGCATCTTGGCGATGGCTTCACCCGGGGTGATGTGCTCGCCTTCGATGGCCACGATGTTGGCGCCGACCGGCAGCAGGTAGCGAGCGTCGAGGTCCGTGCCCGGGATCTTCATCGGCTCGCCCGTCTCCGGGTCGATGATGCTGATACGGGGGCGCAGATCCGCCGCGCGCGACTCGATCACGATCTTGCGCGACAGGCCCGTGACCTCGTCGACCTTCTCCATCGAGGTAACACCCTCGACGAGATCCGCGTACTGCGCGATGCCGCCGACCTCGGTCAAGACGGGAGCCGCGAAGGGATCCCACTCGGCCACGATCTGCGCCGCGTTGACGCGCGCGCCGTCCTCGACCTTGAGCACCGCGCCGTAGACCAGGCGGTGATGCTCGCGCTCGCGGCCGGTGTCGTCCATCACGACCAGCTCGCCGTGGCGGTTCATCACCACCACCGTGCCGTCGCGCTTCTTCACGGTCTGCGTGTTGCGCAGGCGCACGGTGCCTTCTGTGCGGGTCTCGAGCGCGCTCTGCTCGATCTTGCCGCGGGCCGCCGCGCCACCGATGTGGAACGTGCGCATCGTGAGCTGCGTACCGGGCTCGCCGATCGACTGAGCGGCGATGATGCCGATCGCTTCGCCGATGTTCACGCGGTAGCCGCGGGCGAGGTCGCGCCCGTAGCACATCGCGCACACACCGCGCCGCGTCTGGCAGGTGAGCACCGAGCGGATCACGACCTCTTCGATGCCCGCGTCCTCGATGGCCGCCACGCGGTCCTCGTCGAGCTCGGTGTTGGCCTCGACGATCGTCTCGCCGGTGAGCGGATCGACCACGTCTTCGAGAGCGACGCGGCCGAGGATGCGCTCGCCGAGCGGCTGGATGACCTCGCCTGCCTCTTCGAGCTTGGTGACGCGGATGCCGTCGAGCGTGCCGCAGTCGAACTCGGCCACGACCGCGTCCTGCGCGACGTCGACCAGACGGCGCGTGAGGTACCCGGAGTTCGCGGTCTTGAGCGCGGTGTCGGCGAGGCCCTTACGAGCGCCGTGGGTCGAGATGAAGTACTGGAGAACGCTCAGACCTTCGCGGAAGTTCGCGGTGATCGGCGTCTCGATGATCTCGCCCGAGGGCTTGGCCATCAGGCCACGCATCGCGGCCAGCTGGCGCATCTGCTGCGGTGAACCACGCGCGCCGGAGTCGGCCATGATGTAGATCGGGTTGAAGCTCGATTCCTCGGCCTTCTCCCCGGTCTCCGGATCGACCATCAGCTCCTTGCCGATGCCGCCCATCATCTCTTCGGCGACGCGGTCGGCGACGCCTGCCCAGATGTCGACGACCTTGTTGTAGCGCTCGCCGTCGGTGATCAGGCCTTCCTGATACTGATCGACGACGCGCTCGAGCTCTTTCTGAGCGACGTCGACCAGCTCCTTCTTCTTCGGCGGGATGACCATGTCATCCATGCATACCGACACGCCCGCGTGCGTCGCGAAGTGGAAACCGAGCGTGCGCAGCCGGTCGGCGAGCAGCACGGTCTCCTTGTTCTTGTGCATGCGGTAGCAGATGTCGATCAAGGCGCTGAGCGCCTTCTTGTTCATCACCTTGTTCGCGTACTCGAACGGCACGCCCTCGGGCAGCACGTCGCTGATCAGCACGCGGCCGACCGTGGTCTGCACCATGCGCGTGACGTCGTTGCCGTTCTCGTCCACGTCGACGACGCGGACCTTCACGCCGGCGTGGAGGTCTACGACGCCGTTGTCGTAGGCCATCCGCACCTCTTCCGGCGACGAGTAGACGCCGCGGAGGTAGCCCGTGAGCTGGCCCTTCTTCTCGTCGTAGCCGAAGGCGCCTTCGCGGTGGCTGCCCTTGGCGAAGCGGCGCATGCGCGTCGCGTAGTACAGGCCGAGCACGATATCCTGCGTCGGATTGATGATCGGCCTGCCGCTCGCCGGCGACAGGATGTTGTTCGTGCTCATCATCAAGACGCGCGCTTCCATCTGCGCCTCGATCGACAGCGGCACGTGCACCGCCATCTGGTCACCGTCGAAGTCCGCGTTGAAGGCCGCGCAGACCAGCGGGTGGAGCTGGATCGCCTTGCCCTCGATCAGCACCGGCTCGAACGCCTGGATGCCGAGGCGGTGCAGGGTCGGCGCGCGGTTCAACAGAACCGGATGCTCGCCGATCACCTCGTCGAGGATGTCCCAAACCTCGGGACGCTCCTTCTCCACCATCTTCTTCGCGCTCTTGATGGTGTTGACGTAGCCGCGCTCTTCGAGCTTGTTGTAGATGAACGGCTTGAACAGCTCGAGTGCCATCTTCTTCGGAAGACCGCACTGGTGGAGCTTCAGCGACGGGCCGACCACGATCACGCTACGGCCCGAGTAATCGACGCGCTTGCCGAGCAGGTTCTGGCGGAACCGGCCCTGCTTGCCCTTGAGCATGTCGGACAGGCTCTTGAGCGGACGCTTGTTGGGGCCGGTGATGGTCTTGCCGCGACGGCCGTTGTCGAAGAGGGCGTCGACCGCCTCCTGCAACATGCGGCGCTCGTTTCGGATGATGATCTCCGGCGCGTTCAGCTCGAGCAGCCGCTTCAGGCGGTTGTTGCGGTTGATCACGCGGCGGTAGAGGTCGTTCAGATCGCTCGTGGCGAAGCGGCCGCCGTCGAGCGGGACGAGCGGGCGCAGATCCGGCGGCAGCACCGGGATCACCGTCAGCATCATCCACTCCGGGCGGTTGCCCGAGCCGCGGAAGGCTTCGACGACCTTGAGACGCTTCGCGTACTTCTTACGCTTGGCCTCGCTGGTCGACGTCTTCATCTCGTGGCGGAGCTGCTCGGCGAGCTGGTGGATGTCCACCCGCTTCAGCATCTCGATCACGGCCTCGCCGCCCATGCCGGCCTCGAAGGCCTCCTCGCCATACTCCTCGACCAGCTGCGCGTAGCGCTCTTCACCGAGCAGCTCGCCTCGCTCGAGGCTCGTGCTCTTCGGGTCGATCACGATGTAGGCCTCGCAGTACAAGACCTTCTCGAGATCCTTGAGCGTGATGTCGAGGATGTTGCCGATACGCGAGGGCAGGCTCTTCAAGAACCAGATGTGCGCGACCGGCGTGGCCAGGTTGATGTGGCCGAGGCGCTCGCGGCGCACCTTCGACTGAATCACCTCGACGCCGCACTTCTCGCAGACGATGCCGCGGTGCTTCATGCGCTTGTACTTGCCGCAGATGCACTCGTAGTCCTTCACCGGGCCGAAGATCTTCGCGCAGAACAGACCGTCGCGCTCCGGCTTGAAGGTGCGGTAGTTGATGGTCTCCGGCTTCTTCACCTCGCCATGCGACCACTCCCGGATCTTCTCCGGGCTGGCGAGCGAGATGCGCATGGCCGAAAACGAAAGCGGATCCTTCGGCTTCTCGAAGAACGAAAAGATGTCACGCATTGAGAGCCTCCTGAATCAATCTTCGGCCGCGGTAGCAACTGCGCTGCCCGGTCCCTCGACCAACTCGACGTTCAAGCACAGCGACTGGAGCTCCTTGATCAGCACGTTGAAGCTCTCGGGCAGGCCGGCCTCGAGCGCGTACTCGCCCTTGACGATGGACTCGTACATGCGCGTTCGACCCTGAACGTCGTCACTCTTCACGGTTAGGAATTCTTGGAGGGCGTAGGCCGCGCCGTAGGCTTCCATCGCCCACACCTCCATTTCGCCGAGACGCTGGCCGCCGAACTGGGCTTTTCCGCCGAGCGGCTGCTGCGTCACGAGCGAGTACGGACCGATCGAGCGGGCGTGGATCTTGTCGTCCACCAAGTGATGCAGCTTCAGCATGTACATCACGCCCACCGTCACGTCCTGGTCGAAGGGCTCGCCGGTGCGGCCGTCGAACAGGATTGCTTGTCCTGAAGTCGCACGCCCCGCGAGCTCGAGGAATCCCTTGATCTGCGTCTCTCGCGCGCCGTCGAACACCGGCGAGCCGAAGAACAGACCGAGACGGAGCTTCTTCGAGAGGCTCAGGATATCCTCGTCGGCGACGCCCTTCAGCACCTTGGCGAAGTTCTTGTCGCCGTCGTAGCAAGCCACGAGACGCTGCCGCAGCTTGTCGGGGCTGTACTTGGCCTCGACCATGTGATCGATCTGGCGTCCCAGCTCGCGCGCGCCCCAACCGAGGTGCGCTTCCAGGATCTGCCCGACGTTCATGCGGCTCGGCACGCCCAGCGGGTTCAAGACGATGTCCACCGGAGTGCCGTCCTCGAGGTACGGCATGTCCTCCTCGGGCAGGATCCGGCTCACGACACCCTTGTTGCCGTGACGACCGGCCATCTTGTCGCCGACCTGGAGCTTCCTCTTGATGGCGATGTAGACCTTCACCATCTTGATCACGCCCGGGGGGAGCTCGTCGCCGCGGCTCAGGCGGTCGATCTTCTCGTTGTAGTGCTCCTCACGGCCGCGAACCATGGTCTCGAGGCTCGAGAGCAGGTTCTGGATCTCCGTCTGCTCCTGGCCCTCGACCGGGATCTCGCCCCAGTACTTCTGCGGGATCTCCTCGAGCGCGGCCTCGTCGATCACGACGCCCTTGGCGAGCAAGACCTTCTGCTTGTCGTCCACGAGCTTGCCGCTCGTGGTCTTGCCGCTGAGCACGCGCTTGATCTTGCGGAAGAACGACTGCCGCAGGATCTTCACCTCTTCGTCGCGCGTGCGCTCGAGCTTGGCGCGCTCGGTGTCCTCGATGGTCTTGGCCCGCTCGTCGCGCTCCGTGCCCTTGCGGGAGAAGATGCGCGCGTCGATCACGATGCCGCTCACGCCCGGGGGGACCTTGAGAGAGCTGTCGCGCACGTCGCCGGCCTTCTCGCCGAAGATCGCGCGCAAGAGCTTCTCCTCGGGGGAGAGCTGGCTCTCGCCCTTGGGAGTGATCTTGCCGACCAGGATGTCGCCGGGCTTCACCTCGGCGCCGATCCGCACCACGCCCGCGTCGTCGAGGTCCTTCAGGGCCTCTTCGCCGACGTTCGGGATGTCCTTCGTGATCTCTTCCTTGCCGAGCTTGGTGTCACGGGCGACGCACTCGAACTCCTCGATGTGAACCGAGGTGTAGATGTCGTCCTTGACGATGCGCTCGCTGACCAGGATCGAGTCTTCGAAGTTGTAGCCCTGCCAGGGCATGAACGCGACGAGCACGTTCTGGCCGAGCGCGAGCTCGCCCATGTCGCAAGCCGGGCCGTCCGCGAGCACGTCGCCCTTCTTCACGACCTCGCCGCGGCGCACGACCGGCTTCTGGTTGTAGCAGGTGCTCTGGTTCGAACGCTGGTACTTGGACATGTGGTAGATGTCCGGCACCTCGTCGCCGTCGCCGCCCTCGGCCGGGCGGATCACGATGCGCTCGGCATCGACGCTCTCCACGAGACCGTCGCGGCGCGCGATCACGCACACGCCGGAATCCATCGCGACCCGGAGCTCCATCCCGGTACCGACCAGTGGCGCCTCCGTGCGCACGAGCGGCACGGCCTGACGCTGCATGTTCGCGCCCATCAACGCGCGGTTCGCGTCGTCGTGCTCGAGGAACGGCACGAGCGCGGCCGCGACCGACACCATCTGGTTCGGCGCGACGTCCATCAGCTCGATCTGGTCGCGTGTCGCCATCCGGAAGTCGCCGTTGAAGCGCGCGCTGACCAGGTTGTCCCGGAACTTGCGCTTCTCGTCGACGTCGGCGCTCGCCTGCGCGATGTACTTCCCTTCCTCCTCGAGCGCGCTGAACCAGTGCACCTCGTCGGAGACCTGGCCGCCTTCGACCGCGCGGTACGGCGTCTCGACGAAGCCGTACTCGTTCACGCGAGCGAACGTCGACAGCGAGGCGATCAGACCGATGTTCGGACCTTCGGGCGTCTCGATCGGGCAGATGCGGCCGTAGTGCGTGGCGTGCACGTCGCGCACCTCGAAGCCTGCGCGTTCGCGGGTCAGACCGCCCGGGCCGAGCGCGGACAAGCGGCGCTTGTGCGTGACCTCGGAGAGCGGGTTCGTCTGATCCATGAACTGCGACAGCTGCGAGCTGCCGAAGTACTCCTTGACCACCGCGCCCACGGGCTTGGCGTTGATCAGGTCGTGCGGCATCAACGTGTCGATTTCCTGCGACACGCTCATGCGCTCCTTGATCGCGCGGGCCATGCGGACCAGACCGATGCGGTACTGGTTCTCCATCAGCTCGCCGACCGCGCGCACGCGGCGGTTGCCGAGGTGGTCGATGTCGTCGACCGAGCCGCGGCCGTTCTTGAGCTCGATCAGGTGGCGCACCGTCTCGAGGATGTCGGTCGAGCTCAGGATCGTCTGATCCAGGTTCGGGCGCTTGTCCTCGTCGAGGTCGCGGTAGAACTTGTAGTTCAACTTGAGGCGGCCGACCGTCGACAGGTCGTAGCGCTCGGGGTTGAAGAACAGGTTGTTGAACAGCTGCTTGGCGGTCTCGAGCGTGGGCGGATCACCGGGGCGCAGGCGCCGGTAGATCTCCATGATCGCGTCCTCGGTGGTCTTCACCTTGTCGGCGATCAGGGTGTCGCGCAGGTACGAGCCGACGTTCAGGCCGTCGATGAACAGCACCTTGAACTCGGCGACGCCGGCGTCGCGCAGGCGGTTCAGGGTGATCTCGGTGACCTCCTCGTTGCACTCGAGCAGGACCTCGCCGGTCTCCTTGTCGATCACGTCCTCGGCGCTGACCTTGCCGATCAGATCCGGGGGCTCGACCGGCAGGCGATCGAGGTTCGCCTCCTTGAGCTTCGAGATCGCGAGCCGCGTGAACTTGGTGTTCTTCTTGACCACCACGTCCGCGCCGAGCTTGATGTCGCGCGTCGCGCGCTGGCCCGGGAGCAGGTCGTACTCGATGCTCTTCGAGATCTTCCCACCCTTGTCGAGGTAGATGGTCTCGGTCGAGTAGAAGTAGTTGAGCAGGTCTTGCGTGCTGAAGTTCAGCGCGCGGAGCAGCACCGTGGCGTGCATCTTGCGGCGCCGATCGATGCGCACGTAGATCACGTCCTTGTGGTCGAACTCGAAGTCGAGCCACGAGCCGCTGTAGGGGATGATGCGGGCCGAGTAGAGCAGCTTGCCGCTCGAGTGCGTCTTGCCCTTGTCGTGGTCGAAGAACACGCCCGGGCTTCGGTGCAGCTGCGAGACGACGACGCGCTCGGTACCGTTGATGATGAAGGTACCGGTCTCGGTCATCAGCGGGATTTCGCCGAAGTAGACCTCTTGCTCCTTGATGTCGCGCACGATGCGTTCGCCGCCCTCGCGCGTGTCGTAGACCATGAGCTGGGTCGTGACCTTGATCGGAGCCGCGAACGTCATGCCGCGCTGGCGGCACTCATCGACGTCGTATTTCGGCTTTTCCAGATTGTACGAGACGTAAACGAGCTCGCTCGTACCATCGAAGTCCTTGATCGGAAACACGGAGCGGAACACCGACTCGAGCCCGATTTCCTTGCGTTCCCGAGGCGATACGTCGGACTGAAGGAACTTGTCGTAGCTGGACTTCTGGATGTCGATGAGGTTCGGAATGTCGACGATCGACGCGACCCGACCGAGGTTGGTGCGGTGCCGGAAATTCGACTGGACCGTAGACGCCATGGGGTTCCTCCAAACGAGCGGAACGGAAACTCAGAGTGCGGGTGCACGGCGAAAAAAAGGCGCGCGCGCCCAAAAGGCACACGTCGGCCTCAAAGCGAGCCCTTTCGAGCTCGCCTTCGCCGTTCGGGGCGGCGCGACCCGCGCGACACCGCCCCGTTCGGAAATCTGGCCAGGAGTTGGAAGCAAAGAGCTACTTGACCTCGACCTTGGCGCCGGCGGCCTCGAGCTTCTTCTTGATGTCCTCGGCCTCGTCCTTGCCGACGCCTTCCTTGATCGCCTTGGGCGCGCCCTCGACGAGGTCCTTGGCTTCCTTGAGGCCCAGGCCGGTGATCTCGCGCACGACCTTGATCGCGTTGATCTTGTTCGCGCCGGCGTCCGCCAGGATCACGTTGAACTCGGTCTTCTCCTCGGCCGGAGCGGCAGCGGCAGCACCACCACCACCAGCGGCGGCGACGGCGACCGGAGCGGCGCTCACGCCCCACTTCGTCTCGAGCTCTTTCACGAGCTCGGCGATCTGGATGACGGGGAGTTGCGAAAGGTAATCGACGACCTGATCTTTAGAAATTTCAGCCATAACAGTCTCCATACGGGTCACGTGTCCCAGCTTCCTGGCCTGGGCTTAGATTCACTTGTCTGGGTCTGGCAGCTGCCAAACCTTTATACGTTTCGGGGTTTCACTAACCGATCGGGGAGGCGGGACCGACTCAGCCGCCGCCTTCTTTGCGCTGACGCGCAGCGAGCACGCCGACGAAGTTCTGAGCGGGAGCGTTCAGCAACCGGACCAGCGTCTGCGCCGGAGCCATCATGGTCGCGAGCAGCATCGCCCGAGCCTCGTCCTTGTTCGGCAAGGTGGCGAGCTGGCTCTCGACCGCTGCGGGACCGAGGACGGTGCCCTCGAGCAGCCCGGCCTTGATCTTGAGCTTCTCGTTGTCCTTCTTGAAATCCTTGAGCACGCGCGCCGCTGCGCTCGGCTCCTCGAAGCTCCAGGCCACGCCGGTCATGCCGACCAGCACGTCGTCGAGCTTCTCCACCCAGGGCTTGTCGGCGAGCGCCTTCTTGACCAGGGTGTTCTTGACGACGCGGTACTCGACGCCCTTGTCGCGGAAGACGTCGCGGAGCTTCGTGACCTCTTCGACCGTCATGCCGACGAAGTCGAGGAACACGGCGGAGGTCATCCGGTCGAACTGGGACTTCAACTCGCCGACGATTTCGGCCTTTTCGTTGCGTTGCATCAGGCTTCCTCCTCCGAACCCGTGCTCACCGATGCGGTGTCGACGCGCACGCCCGGACCCATCGTGCTCGAAAGCGTGATGCTCCGGAGGTAGATGCCCTTCGCGGTCGAGGGCTTCTTGTGAATCAGCTCGGTGAGGATGGCCATCGCGTTCTCGCCGAGCTTCGTGGCGTCGAACGACTTACGGCCGATCCGGCAGTGCACGACGCCCGCCTTGTCGACGCGGTACTCGACCTTGCCGGCCTTGGCCTCGCGGACCGCGCTCTTCACGTCGAAGGTCACGGTGCCGACCTTGGGGTTCGGCATCAGGCCGCGCGGACCGAGCACGCGACCGAGCTTACCGACGGCGCCCATCAGGTCCGGCGTCGCGATCACGCGGTCGAAGTCGAGGAAGCCGTCGTTGACGCGAGCCACGAGCTCGTCGCCGCCGGCCACGTCTGCGCCAGCCTCGAGCGCTTCCTTCTCCTTGTCGCCACGCGCGAACACCAGGACTCGGATGCTCTTGCCCGTGCCGTGCGGCAGAACCATCGCGCCGCGAACCATCTGGTCCGCGTGCTTCGGGTTCACGCCCAGGCGCACGGCGATGTCGACGCTCTCGTCGAACTTCGCGTACGCCGCGCCTTTGACGAGCCCGACCGCCTCGGCGACCGTGTAGCGCTTGGCTCGGTCGACCTTGGCGAGGGCCGCCTTTCTGTTCTTGGGTTCTTTGGTTGCCATGTTCGTCTTTCGACTCCTGGGAAACGGTCAACCGCGACCAGGGTGATGGCCGCGCTGCCGCTCCAGTAATTTTCGGCTCACTCGACGTCGACGCCCATGCTGCGGGCGGTGCCGGCGATCGAGCGCGAGGCCGACTCGAGGCTAGCTGCGTTCATGTCCTTGATCTTCTCCTTGGCGATGCCGCGGATCTGATCCCAGGTGAGCTTGCCGACCTTGACCTTGTTCGGCTCCTTCGAGCCAGAGCCCGGCTTCTTCGCGGAGGGCAGCCCGCACGCCTTCTTGATCAAGACGCTGGCGGGCGGCGACTTCATCACGAAGGAGAACGACCGATCGCCGTACACGGTGATCACGACCGGCAGGATCGTGTCGCCGAGCGGGGCGCTCTTGGCGTTGAACTCCTTGCAGAACTGCATGATGTTGACGCCGTGCTGACCGAGCGCGGGACCAACGGGCGGCGACGGATTGGCCTTGCCGGCAGGCAGCTGCAGCTTGATGTACCCGGTGATTTTCTTCTTGGCGCTCATAGCTATCGCTTCTCAACGTGGGAAAAATCGAGCTCGACCGGGGTCGGCCGCCCGAAGATGCTGACCATGACCTTGAGCTTCTGCTTGTCCGGCTTGACCTCTTGAACGGTCCCGGAGAAGTTCGCGAACGCGCCGACGACCACCCGGACTTCGTCGCCTTCTTGAAAACGGTGGCGGGGCTTGGGCTTGACCGCGCCCTCGAGGATGCCCTTGCGCAGGTCCTCGATGTGCGGGCTCTTCACCTCTTGCGGCCGCTGGTTGCCGATGAAGCCGGTGACCTTGGGCGTGTCCTTGACCACGTGCCAGGCGTTCTCGCTCATCTCCATCTCGATGAAGACGTAGCCGGGGAAGCTGGTCTTGGTCTTGATCCGCTGCTTGCCGTCCTTGGTCGTGTCCGTGACGGTCTCCGACGGGATCAGGATCTCCCCGAACTTCTCCTCCATCTTGTACTGGCGGATGCGTTCTTGGAGCGCGGACTTCACCTTGTTCTCGAAGCCCGAGTAGGTGGTGATCACGAACCACTTCTTGCCGGGTTGTGCAGTCGTTTCCACCGTTGTCTCCACTAGGCCCCGTACACCAGGGTGGTCAGGAAGCTCCAGAAACGGTCGAGGATCGCGACGTAGACCGTGGCGATGGCGCTGGCGACGATCACCACGACGGTGCCGTTCAGCACTGCCTCGCGGTTCGGCCAGGTCACCTTGGTGAGCTCGGCCGCGACTTCGTCCGCGAAGCCGCGGATGCTGGGCTTCCAGTACATCCGCAGCGTGATCGCCGCGCCGAGCAGGGCACCGGCCACGAGAGAGATCGACTCGCGCGTCTCCTCCGGATAGGCCACGAGCGAGGGCACGCGGTGCACCGCCTCGGGCCAGTCCGCCAGGTTGTTCCAGGCGAGCTCGACGAACTTGCCGCCGACATAGGCGAGCAGGATGCCGAGCGCCAGGAAGGCCGCGTGCACGTAACGGCGCGTCCCGAGCGAGGTGACGGGCTCCTCACCCTCGACGATCTCGCCCGCACCGGCGTCTCCGGCGACGACGAGCGACGACGCGGACGGATCGGCGCCTTCGGTGGGCTCTGCCTCCGTAGGCTCCGTGTCCGTGTCTTTATCTTTGTCGCTCGCCATGGATCGCTTTCGAGTTGCTTCTTGGCAGGGGCGGAGAGACTCGAACTCCCGACCCGCGGATTTGGAATCCGCTGCTCTACCGACTGAGCTACGCCCCTAAGAACATCTCGCTGTGGTGCGGGACGTGCAGGGCCCGCGCGTTTGTCACCCGAATCGGGTCGGCGCAACCCCTTTCTTCAAACTGGCCCGCTGGCCAGCCCGGGTTGGGCGCCTACTTACCTTCCTGATGGATCGTGTGTTGATTGCAGTGGCTGCAGAACTTGCGGAGGATGAGGGGGTCGCCCTCGCGCTTCGTTCTCGTGGTCTTGTAATTTCGGCTGCCACAAACGGAGCAGCAAAGCGCGATTCGGACTCGGCCGGGGCGAGCCGCGTCCGGGGTCGGGGGCCGGGCGCGGCTCGTCATCGGCGCACTACTCGATGATCTTGGTGACGACGCCGGCGCCGACGGTCTTGCCGCCTTCGCGGATCGCGAAACGCATCTGCTCTTCGAGCGCCACCGTGGTGATGAGCTCGATCTCCATGGTGATGT
>JALYWZ010000238.1 GCA_030852505.1 Myxococcota bacterium
ATCGATGATATCCTCGGGGCGTTCGTCCGGCGGAGGTGATTGGGAGCCTCGGGACGGGCCGAGGTCGTCCAATGCGCTTGGTTGCTTCAGTTCTGGCTCTCTCGGCAGTTTCGGCAGGGGTGGCCGTCACCACGGTCGCCCGCGCGGACGACCAGCCGGATCCGACCGGCAAGGGGATCGCCGGCGGCATCCTGCTCGGGTCGGAGGTCGTGCTCGCCGTGGAGGCGGCCATCGATGTCGAGCCGGCGTGGGCGTACGTGGTCGGCGGTCTCGCCGGCGCCGCGGGCGGCGGAGTCGCGGGTTACTACATCGAACAGGACGCGAATCCGAAACTCCCTCTCTTGATGTTGGCGAGCGGAATGGCGCTCGCGATCCCGACCACCGTGGCTGTCCTCAGCGCGACCGCCTACGAACCGCCGAACGATTACGTCGAAGACGAGAAGCCGTCGGACGAGCCCGTAGCAGATCCGCCACGACCGGTGGGAGCAGCGCCTACTTCAGGCGCGGTTCGCCGACGTCCTGCCGCGAGTCGTCGCAGCGTGGTTCCCGCGTTGATCGACGTCGAGCCCGAGCGCGTCACGCTCAGCGTGCCCGCCGTCGAGCTACGCGACGTGTACTCGAAGAAAGAGATCGCGACCTTCGGACTCACGCAGGCGACAGAGGTGCGCATACCTGTGCTGAGCGTCTTGTTCTGAGCAAGGCCCCCCGGCCTATTCGCACTTACTACAGCGACGAAGTCCTTTCCTTCGGCGACAGCATGCCGTTAGCATGAAGCGTCGTTCGCGCGTTCCAGCACCGCGCGACGCACTCATGACCATGGCACAGCCTGCTGCGCAGAAATCAGCGAATACGGTCCGCAGTCGACGCGGTGACGATCCGGCCCTCGGCAAGGTCATTGCCGGCAGATACCGGCTCGAGTCCCGCATCGGTGAAGGCGGAATGGGCATCGTCTATCGAGCCCGCCACGTCCTCATCGACCGCGTCGTGGCCGTCAAATTGATCCGGCCGGACCTGCGTGGGGAGACGCATCTGCGGGCGTGGATGCTGCGTGAAGCGCGCGCCGCCAACCGCGTCGATCACGCGCACATCATCGACATCCACGACATCGGCGAGACCGACGAGGGCGAGCTCTATCTCGTGATGGAGTACCTGGTCGGTACTCCGCTGTCGTCGGAGCTCGCGCGTGGGCCCTTGCCGCTGGCTCGCGGCGTCGACGTGCTGGAGCAGATGGGCGCCGCGCTGACCCGCGCGCACGACCTCGGCGTCGTCCACCGCGACTTGAAGAGCGACAACATCCTGCTCACCCAGCGTGGTGGTCGCAAAGACTTCGTGAAAATTTTGGACTTCGGGCTGGCGGCGCTGGCGCACGACCCGCGGCTGGCTCCGAAGGGCGCAGTCTTCGGAACGCCGGAGTACATGTCCCCGGAGCAGGCACGCGGCGAACAGGCCGGGCCGCACTCGGATCTGTACGCGCTCGGCGTGTTGTTCTTCGAGATGCTGACGGGGCAATTGCCGTTCCGCGCGAGCGACCGCGACACCTTGCTCGAGATGCAGCGCACGGCACAGGCCCCGCGCCCGTCGTCGGTGCGCAAGGACTGTCACCCGGTCGCCGAGCGCATCGTCCTCAAGCTGCTGGAGAAGGACCCGCGGCGGCGCTACCGAGACGGCCACCATCTGCTCGAAGAGCTGAAGGCGTTGCAGCGCTCGCTGCCGAGCACGTCGTGGGAAAAAGAGGGGACCGCTGGCGACACCACGCAGCAGGCGCCGCCGCCTCCCCCGCCCCCGAAGACGCCCGGCGTCCCGGAGTGGGGCACGCGCGCGGGTCTGTTCGCGCGCATGGTCTCGCGCGCTTACCCGGCCGCGAACGCGCCGGAAGAAGTGTCGCAGGCGATGAACACGCTGTGGGAGGTCTCCGCCAAGGGCAACGCGCTCGAAGGCGAGGTCGCGAGCCTCACGCGTAAGCTCGAAGCGCTCGAGCGCCGCGGCCGCGCGCTGCGCGCCGAAATCGGCCGCAAGGTGGAGGAGCTAGCTCAGGAAGAGTCGCGCGTGCTGCGCGAGGCCTCCGCCTACGGCGAGGAAGAAGAGGCGGCCCGCCGCGAGCTCGCCCAGGCTCAACAGAGCGCGCAGGACAAGGTGGCGCAGGCCAACCAGGCCGAACGCAACGGCAGCGGCAGCCGGGCCATCTACGAGCAGGCTGGTGCCGCCACCGCCATGGTCGACGCTCAGCGCCAGTGGCTCAAAACACGCGAATCGCGGCGTCTCGCCCGCGAGGCGACCGCGGCCGACCTCCGCCGTCAAATCGAGGAGCTCCGCGCACAGCTCGCCCGCTACGCCGAAGCCCTCGAGGAAGATCTCACGAGCGGCCGGGAGAAGGTCGCGGTGCGTTCGCGCGAGGGGCTGAAGTTCGAGAAGGCTTTCCTCGACTCGTCCCAGTCGCTGACGCGGCATCTGAAGGGCAGGCCCGAGTGCCGCGACCTCATGGCGGAGCTGCTCGCCATGAGCGGATCGGAGGCCGAGGCCAACTCGCTTTCCCCCTCCCCGGCTCGTCCGGCGGAAGGTGCGTGAGTAGCGTCCGGATCTACGTCCCCGACCTCGACACGTTGAGCCACGGCGAAGCGCGAGTCTTCCGCTTCCGCCGCAGAGCCCGCGCCGTGGAGGGCTTCGTGTTGCGCGTCGATGCTGCGCTGGTCGCCTACGCCAACGTCTGCCCTCACTGGTCGGTGGATCTCGACATGGGCGTGGGACGCTTCTGGGATCCCGAAAGCCAGCGGATCTTTTGCATGAACCACGCGGCGCTCTTCGACCCCAAGACGGGCGTGTGCGAGCGCGGCCCGTGCCTCGGCGACGCTCTCGAACCCTTCGAGCTAAAACCCGAGGGTAGCGGCGCCTGGGTCACGGTGCCCGACGCGGAGCTAGATCCGGTCTCCGATCCGCATCCCTAGCCAGAAAGTCTGGTCGAAAGGAACGAGCGCAGCTTCACCAGGCTCTTCTGATCGCGGAAGAAGCTCGGCGTCTCGAACGACTCCGCCCAGCTCTGGATCTCGCGCACGAGCTCGGCGCGCTGCTCCGGCTCGGCGAGCAGCTGTTCGACACTGCGGCCGCGCACCGGCTTCGCCTCGAGCCCTGCAACGTAGCTCTCGAGCCTCGGGTAGTCGGCGTCCAAGAATTCCCGGATCAGGCCGGCCTCGTTCGCCAACCGCTGCGCCACGCCCCCCGCATCGGCCCCGGCGCTCGCGTCCCCGGCCGAGGCCAGCGCCACGCGGAACACGAACGCGTCGTCGAGATACCCGAGATCTTCCAGGCCGTCGGGGATCAGGTCGATCGATTTGAACAGGTAGTTCAAGGCGTTGGCCGCGGCCCGCCGGGCCGGCTCGGCCGGGGCGCTCTCGAGCACCTGGCACAAGGCTCGGGCGTCGTCGGAAAGAGAGCGCAACCACTCGGGAAACGACTCGAGACACCGAGAATCGACGGGGGACATGGCGAGACTACTGCCATGAATCGTGGCTCGAGCACCAGAGCCAACCTCGGCGGACCGCTACTCGATCGTCTTGCAGCCGTACACGACGTCGACGCGCTTGGCGCCGTTGGTCTGGATCTCTTCGCAGAGCGGCCCCGACAGCCGGATCACCGCAGGCGACGCCCCCGTGTCGAGCTCCCAACCCGAACCGTCGTCCTCCTCCGGACGGATTGGCGTGCAATCCACCGCGACGTTGACGAGGCTCGGAGCGGGCGGCTCACGCTCGAGCTCCACGTCGCACGAGCGCACGAGTTGCTCGGTGATGCCGCGGAACACGCTGGTGAGCCCCTCGACCCCGCCGCTCGCGTCCACCGCGTAGTAGGACGGCGGAGCCTCGGGGTTCGCGACGCCGCCGGCATCGGCGAAGGCGTCGAGATAGTCGGCGTAGTCCTCGGTGCCCGGTATGCCGACGACGAAGGTGGCGATCCCCGCGTCGCGCAGGGCCTCGATTTCCCCAGTGACCGACTCGTCGTCGACGCAGAACTCGCCGTTGCCGTCGCAGCAGTTGGCGAGGCTGCACTGGTTGTCGAGGTTCGCAGTGCAGCGGTCGGCGTCGCACTCGAGGTCGTAATTGCAGTTGGGCCCGCCGTCGGTCGCGAGCACGACGTAGGTATCACCCTCGAGGTTTGCAGCGGTCAGGTAGTCGCGCGCCCGGCGCAAGGCCTCCGCCGTCGGCGTGCCACCCCCGGGCGGGGTATTGCCCAAGAGGGAAAGGATCTTTCCGACGCTGTCCGTACCGGGAGCGACCGGAACGTTCACCGCGGCTTCACCGACTTCCAGGAGGCAGCAGTTCTTGCCGCAGTTGCGCTCGGGGATCGCGATCTGCCGGGAGTACGGGTAGAGCACCAGCCCGAGGTTCAAGATCGGCGCCGCCTCGTTCAGCACTTCGTCCAGGGCCTGCACCAGGGCATCCCACTTGTTGGCGTCGAACCCCTCCGGTTCGTCGGTCATGCTGCCGGACTTGTCGATCACGAGCAGTAGGTTCACCGTCTTGAGCTCAGCCCCTAGGGTCATGCCCCCACAATCGGTCAAACCAGCGAATTCCTCGCATTCGGAAGACGGAGCACCCGTCTCGCCAGAGCTGCCCGTACGCCCACCCACCGTGACGACGTTGCCCGTACCTCCGGTCTGAGACGGCCTGTCCGTGTTCTGGACCTCGGAGTCGTCCGCTGCGTCGCCACACGCGGAAACTGCCGCGAGCGCTGAAACGAGCGCCGACGCTGCGAGCCATTTGCCGAAACGCATTCGCACCAAGCTCCTCTGATAATCCGGTTCGTCCGCGAACGACGCCGCCCTGAGGAGCGGTGTCGCCCACACAAGCTACCGCCTTCGTGCGCTCATCGCAATTTGCCTGATGCTTCGAGACTCAGACGTATCGTACCTGAACCGCCGCCCCCCACAGTCGCGCCGAACTTGCGACCGAGTCCAGCACACGCACACAAATCCTCGGGCATGGATGGGACGCGCGGGAATTATCTGTCATCGTACTCCGTCATGGTGTTTCGGCGCACGGTACTGGCTTCGGCTCTGGTCTTCGTTACGGGTTGTTCTTCGGACGATGGCTCCTCTTCCGGCGACGGCGGTGGAGCTCCGCCCGCGCCGACCACGGGCAACACATCACCCATCGGCAACCCTGGAGCGCCGGGCAATCCCGTGGGCGGCGGCCCGCGCAACGGCGGCACGCAACCGCTGACTCCCACGCAGGTGAGCCAGATCGAGTCGGGCGCGTGTGCGGGCTGGAAGGCCGAGGTCGAGTCGCTTCCCGCGCTGATTCAGCTGGTGATCGACGTCAGCGGCTCGATGGACGATCGGGCGCCCGGCACCGGCAACCGCAACAAATGGGTCGTGACGCGAGACGCGCTGCGAGACGCGATCAGCGGCCTGCCCGCCGAGACCGGCGTCGGCGCGCTCTACTACCCGAACCGAGACACCCAGCGCGCCATGCAGGCGCGCGACGTCAGCCAGTGCGTGCGCGTCGATGACATCATCCCGGTGGGTATTCTCGGCGCCAACAGCGATGCCAAGCGCCAGGAGCTCCTGAGCTCGCTCAGCGAGCCGAGTCCGCGTGGTTCGACGCCGACGCACGATGCTTACAAGTACGCCTTCGACAACGGCTTGAATCCCTCACGGTTGCCGGGTGAGCGCTACATGCTGCTCATCACCGACGGCGCTCCGACCTTCTCGCAAGGCTGCGTCGGCGACGGCCAGACGCCCGTCGCCACCAATCCGATCATCGAAGAGGTGAAGCGCGCCCACGCGGCCGGCGCCAAGACCTTCATCATCGGCTCTCCCGGCAGTGAAGAGAGCATGGACGGCAAGGACGCGCGCCCCTGGCTGTCGAAGGCAGCGATGGAAGGTGGGACCGCCACCGCGGGCTGCAGCGAGAATGGCCCGAACTTCTGCCATTTCGACATGACGGAGAGCTCGGACTTCGCGGCCGCCTTGAAGGATGGCCTCGCGCAGATCGCGGGTCAGGTCGTGTCGTGCGCGTACTCTCTGCCGCCGGCCCCCGCGGGCCGCACCATCAGCACCGAGTCGATCAACGTGATCGTGACCGGCAGCAGCGGTGACGCGGAGCTCGTGCTGCGCGACGACAACGGTGATTGCAACGAGGGCTGGCAGCTCGTCAACAACCAGGTCGTGCTGTGTGACGCCACCTGCAACCGCGCCAAGGAAGACCTGGGCGGCAAGGTCGCGTTGCACTTCGGCTGCGGCTCGAACGTGCTGCCGATCGAGTGATGTGAGCCGCGGGCTCCGCGCCTCTACGCGGAGCCCGGCTCGCCGGGGCTCAGCGGAGCCCGATGATCGGCTGACAGCCGAGACGCACGTCGACACGACCTGCGCCGAAGCGTGAGCAAGTGCACGGGCAGACGTTGATGCGCGTGCTCAGGCCGAGCGCGCTGAAGTACCAGCCTCCGTTCGGCTGAATGTCGCAGTCGGCGGAGGAGTCGACGCGCGGCACCTCTTCGGGCTCGCCCGAGCTCTCGGGCGTGTACACGACCTGCACGCGGTCGGGGTCGATTTCCAGGTCGGGATCGGGCGAATCAGGCACCTCGAAGCTGCAGGCGAGCTGCGCGGAGCTGATGTTGAGCAGCACGTCCACGAACTTTTCGCCGATGTCGGCCGAGTCGACCACGAACGCCGATTTGGACCCGCCAGCGCGCGCGATGCCCTCCAGGTTCTGCGTGCCGTCGAGGCCGATCACGTAGGTACGCACGCTCGGATCGTCTTCCGCCGCGGCGCGCGCTGCGTCTGCGACCTCGGCGATGCCGCCGGCCTCGCACTGCGTGGGATAACCGTCGGTGACGAGCACGACCATCGACGCGCGATCGGGGTTGTCGCGCGCCCAGTCCTTTGCGTGGACGAGCGCTCCTTCGAGCGCGGGCAGCGTGGGCGTGACGCCGCCCGGGATCGTGTCGTCGATCGCCTGCAGGATGTCCTCTCCGACCTCGGACAGGAGCCCGATCTCGACCTCGGGGTCCGCGTAGTTGTCCGGGTTGCAGTCGATCTCGTCGTCGCCGTTCTGCGTCTTGCCGAAGAAGCCGATGCCCGCGCCGATGTCGCCCGCGT
>JALYWZ010000911.1 GCA_030852505.1 Myxococcota bacterium
GGGCTGCCCGCCGCGCCGCCGGCCGGGTCGAAGCCGGGCGTGCCGCCGCGGCTGCCGCGATCGCCCGGATCGATACACAGCTGGGACAGGCACTCGAGCCCGTCGTCGCAGGTGTCGTTTCGATAGCAAGCGCAGGTCTCGGAGCCGACCGGGCACTCCGGCTCGTTCTGCTCCGACTTGTCGCCGCACGCGCCGACACCCGCCAAGACCACACCCACCGCACACCACAGACCCAATGAAGCGACTCTCATGACTTCCTCGGGCGGGCGGGAGTGCAGACGCCGTGCCGCGCGCCCGGCTCGCCCGAGCTCGCGAAAAACCCGGAAAATCAGCCGAGTTTCGCCCAGCCGAACGCCGGCCGGGAGCGTCCAGGGCGGCGGAGGACGTCCGCGCGGACGTCCAGGGCGCTCGCCTGGGCTCGGCGCGGCGAGTACCTTAGCGGGCGGTGATGGCTCCTCGGACGAGAGCGGGAGGTTCGACGACCGCGCCTTCCGGCGGCAGCACGCTCGGTGAGGCAGGGGAAGGAGAGCTCACGCTCGCGTTCTCGTTTCCGAGGACCGATGGCCCGACCCTCTCGTTCGCCGAAATCGGAGCACGCGAAGCGCTGCTCGGGCGTGACGACGACTGCACCGTGCCGCTGCCCGGCGCCGAGGTGTCGCGCCGTCACGCGGCGATCCAGAAACAAGGCCGAGCCGTTTTGCTCCGCGATCTGGACAGCCGCAACGGGAGCTTCGTCAATGGACGCCGCGTCACCGCCGTCGTGCTCGATGAGGGCGACGTGGTGCGCATCGGCGGCTGGGTTGGGGTGGTCACGCGGCAGCCTGGCGCGCTCGGGATGCTGGCCCCGGGGCTCTACGCCGGGCCGCACTTGCGACACAGGTTGTCCGAGGCCGAACGCGCCGCTAGCAGCGATCTTCCGATCTTGATCGAGGGCGAGACGGGCACCGGCAAGGAGGCCGCCGCGCTTGCGATCCATGGCTGGAGTCGACGGCGCGGGCCGTTCGTGGCCGTCAATTGCGCGGCCTTTCCCGAGTCGCTCGCCGAGGCCGAGCTGTTCGGCTACCGGCGCGGTGCGTTCACCGGCGCCGAGCGGCCGAGCCTCGGTCACTTTCGAGCCGCGCAGCACGGCACGCTGCTGCTCGACGAGATCGGCGATCTGCCGCTGTCGCTGCAGGCCAAGCTGCTGCGCGTGATCGAGCAGCGCGAGGTGCTGCCGCTCGGTGAGTCGTCGCCCGTGGCGCTCGACGTGCGCTTGCTCGCCGCAGCGCAGGAGCCGCTCTCGCGTGCGGTGTCGCAAGGCCGCTTCCGCGCCGATCTGTTCGCGCGCCTGGATGGGCTCACCGTGCGCTTGCCGCCGCTGCGCGAGCGGCCCGCCGAGATCCCCTATTTGTTCGCGCAGCTCTTGCTCGACCACTCGGGCTCGCGGCCGCCCGAGGTCGATGCGCGGTTGGTGGAGCGGCTCTGCCTCTACGACTGGCCGTTCAACGTGCGCGAGCTGGTCTTGCTCGTGAAGCGGCTCTTGGTCTTGCACGGCGGTGAGCCAGCGCTGAAGGTCGGACACTTGCCGGAACGCATGCGCGAGAACGCTGCGAAGGAGAGCCCGGAGCCCGCGGTCCAGGCCGTTCAGGATCCGCCGGAGCTCTCCGCTCTCGCGGCGGCCCTGCGCGCTTCCGGCGGCAACGTCGCCCAGGCCGCGGCCGCGCTCGGGATCTCGCGCCAGCGCGCGTACCGCATGATGCAAGGACGGAGCGAGATCGACCTCGATTCGCTGCGTGAGCAGGAGCAGCCGGAGTGACTCCGTCGCAGACCGCGAACGACGTCGCGCCGGAGCGGCTCGGCGAGGTGCTCGCCGGCAAATACCGGATCGTGCGCTTGCTCGGGGAAGGCGGCATGGGGCGCGTGTACGAGGCCGAGCACACCAGCGTGGGCCGCCGCTTCGCGGTCAAGCTGCTCAGGCCTCACCTCGCGGCGAACGAACAAGCGCTGGCGCGGTTCCGACGCGAAGCGCGCGCAGCGGGAGCGCTCGAGAACGAGCACATCGCGGCGGTGCTCGACTTCGACACCGCGCCCGACGGCACGCCGTTCCTGGTGATGGAGTACCTGGAGGGGCGGAGCCTGGGCCAGCTGCTCGCCGACGAAGGGCCGCTGCCGGCCTCGCGCGCGGCGAACGCGCTGCTCCAGGTGTGCCGTGGCCTCGAGGCCGCGCACGCAGCCGGGATCCTGCATCGCGATTTGAAGCCCGACAACCTGTTCGTCACGCGCCGAGCGGACGGCTCCGAGCTCCTCAAGATCTTGGATTTCGGCATCGCCAAGCTGCTCAACGAGGGCGGCCGCGACGCGCCGATCCAGACGGGGGCCGCGATCGGCACGCCGTATTACATGGCTCCCGAGCAGGTGCGCGGCGACGTGCCGCTCGACGAGCGCGTGGATCTCTACGCGCTGGGCGTGATCCTCTACGAGCTGCTCTCGGGACAGAAGCCGCACCCCGGAGATTCGGGGAACACGGTGCTCGCGCACGTGCTCACGCAGAGTCCGGTGCGGCTCGAGAAGCTGCGTCCGGGGCTGCCCCCTGGAGTGGCGGAGCTCGTACACCGCGCGCTCGCGTTCGACCCGCGCGATCGGCCTCCGAG
>JALYWZ010000239.1 GCA_030852505.1 Myxococcota bacterium
GGACAAGCCAACGGCGGCGGAGGCGGCGGAGGCCAAACCGACAACGGCGGAGGCGGCGCGGGGGGCAGCCCGCTGATGTGCCCGCCGACGGCGAAGACGTTGAAGGAAGCGGGAGCGTGCAGCGGTCGCCTGATCGGCACCGCGATCGCGACCTCCCACCTGAACGAAGCCGCGTACGTCGAGACCTTGCGCGAGCACAACTACGCGACGGCCGAGAACGAGATGAAGTGGGACTCGCTCGAGCCGAACAAGGGCGTGTTCAACTACTCGAACGCCGACCAGTTCGTGAACTTCGCCGAGCAGAACGGGATGAAGATCAAGGGGCACACCCTGGTCTGGCATCTGCAGTTGCCGGGCTGGGTCACCAGCATGAACAACCCCGACGAGGTGCGGGCGGCGATGACGAACCACATCAAGACCATCATCGGCCACTACAAGGACCGCATCAAAGAGTGGGACGTCGTCAACGAGGCCTTCGAAAACCCGAACAATTGGCCCGACGAGAACACGCCGACCTACCGCAACTCGGTCTTTTACCGGGTGCTCGGCAAGAGCTTCGTCGATGACGCGTTCATTGCGGCTCGCGAAGCCGATCCAGAAGCCAAGCTCATCTACAACGACTTCCGCTCGGAGGGCCTGCAGCCGAAATCGAACGCCATCTACGAGATGGTCAAGAGCATGGTCGAGCGCGGCATCCCGATCGACGCCGTCGGACTGCAGACGCACCTCGGCACGCCCAACAGCAAGCCCCCCGTCGCGGACGTGATCGCCAACATGCAACGCATCGCCGATCTCGGCCTCGAAGTATTGATCAGCGAGATGGACTCCCACTGCTGCGACGGCGAATCCCCCGAGTCCCAGGCAACGCGCTTCCACGAGATCGTCACCGCGTGCCTCGACCAGCCCGCGTGCAAGGCCATCACCTTCTGGGGCACCACGGACAAGTACTCGTGGCTCAACACCTGGGACGAGCTCGACTGCGGCGGCCGCAAGCCGAGCGGCCTGCTCTGGGACGACAACTACCAAAAGAAGCCCGTCTACACCGGCGTCATGAACGCCCTCCTCGGCAAGTAACGCCCCTCCCAACCCCTCCAAAGACACCACGACGCGCTGACACGACGAAGCGCGTCGTGGACGAGGGGTGCAACAGGAAGACGGGAAGACAGGAAGTTCAGATTTTTTTGGGGGGCGCCGAGCGCGGCGGGATTCGACGGTGATCTAGGCGTTCAACCGCCTTCCGCGGCGCTGACACGACGAAGCGCGTCGTGGACGAGGGATGCAACAGGAAGACGGGAAGACAGGAAGTTCAGATTTTTTTGGGGGGCGCCGAGCGCGGCGGGATTCGACGGTGATCTAGGCCTTCAATCGCCTTCCGCGGCGCTGACACGACGAATTGCGTCGTGGACGAGGGGCGCAACAGGAAGACGGGAAGACAGGAAGTTCAGATTTTTTTGGGGGGCGCCGAGCGCGGCGGGATTCGACGGTGATCTAGGCGTGTAGACGCTTGGCTACGAAGCGCCTGAATCGCTCTGCTCGCCCAAAGAGAATTTCTTGTCCGCACGTCGGATTTTTTGGTCGCAAAGCGCGGCGGGATGCGGCGGTGATCGAGGCGTGTAGACGCTTAGCTACGAAGTCCCGCGAATCGCTCTGCTCACCCCCAAAAAACATTTGCCGCACTTCCTGTCTTCCCGTCTTCCTGTTGCCTGAAAACTCCCCGCGACGAACGGTGGTTTTAGGGGGCCGAGAAGTGCCGGTCAGCCTCGAGCTGGTCCAGAATTTCGTTCGCGCGTTTGGGGCTGATGCCGAACCAGACGGTGAGCTCGTTGATCAGATCGTTTTCTTGGGTGGCCACGTCGTCGTCGGCGAGGGCGACGGCGGCGGCCAGGGCGAAGGCGCCCTCGGCTTCGGCGGGCTCCGGGGCGATCGATGCGGCGATTTCTTTGAGGCGCTGATCGCGGCCCTGCTCCTCGAGGCGCGCGGCGAAGCGCTCGAGCATGACGTTGATCGTGCCGGTGTGCAGGATATTGCCGGAGAGGCCGCGGATCGCGCCGCGCACCGCGTCTTGCTCGTCGGGCTTCAAGACGCCGTCGGCGGACATCATCAGGAACATGGTCTCGGCCAACGGCTCGACGCGGGCCAGTGCCAGCGCCTCCTTTTGGTCGAGGAGCCCGCTGCGCGCGAGCGTCTCGTAAGCGGGGGAGACGACCGAGCTCGGGCGCCGACCGCTCTGAATCAGCGCGTCGCGCAGACGCGCAATCGTGGGGGTTCGGATGCGCACGAGGGGAAAGGTACACCGAAGCGAGTGGATTGGGAAAACTCAGCTCTCTCGGACCAGGTAGGAGCTGTGGCACCATGCGGCATGCATCTGCTCATCAATACCGGCGGGGGCGACGCGCCGGGGTTGAACGCGGTGATCCGGGCCGTCACGTTGTCCGCGCTCCGGCGCGGCTTCCGCGTGACGGGCGTGCGCCGCGGTTACTCGGGGTTACTGGAGCCGGGCGGGACGTTCGCGCTCGACCGCGATCTGGTCCGCGGCATCACCGATCGCGGTGGGACGTTGCTCGGCACGGTGAACCGCGGTCAACCCTTCGAGTATCCGAAAGCCGGTCCGAACGGCAAGACCGTGCTCACGGACGTGAGCGACCAGGTGCTCGCGCGCTACCGCGAGATCGGCGCCGACGGCCTGATCGCGGTCGGCGGCGACGGCAGCCTGCGCATCGCCGCGCGCTTCCAAGAAAAGGGAATGAACGTGATCACCGTGCCGAAGACGATCGACAACGATCTCGGCAGCACCGACACGAGCTTTGGCTTCGACAGCGCGATGAGCTTCGCCACCGACGCGATCGGCCGCCTGCACTCGACCGCCGAAGCCCACTCACGGGTGATGGTCGTGGAGCTGATGGGGCGCTACGCGGGATGGCTCGCCCTGCATGCCGGGCTCGCGGGCGCCGCGCACGTGATCTTGCTGCCCGAGATCGACTTCGACATCGAGCTCGTGTGCCGCGCGATTCGCCACCGCTTCGACACGGACCGGCCGTTCGCGATCGTGGTGGTGGCGGAGGGCGCCAAGCCGAAGGGCGGCGATCGGATCGTGGCCCGCCAAGAGCTCGGCAAGGAGGTGACCCTGGGCGGCGTCGGCGCTCAGGTCGCCGAGGCCATCGCCGAGCGCACCCAGCTCGAGACGCGCAGCCTCGTGCTCGGGCACCTGCAGCGCGGCGGTGCGCCGACGCCGAACGACCGCGTGCTCGCGCTGCGCTACGGCGCGGAAGCGGTGCGGCTGGCTGCGGCGGGACAGTGGGGCCGCACCGTGTGCTGGCGACCGCCGCGCATGACCTCGATGGCGCTCACGGATGCGCTCGGGCTCGAGCACCGCGTGGAGCCCGACGACGACGCGCTGCAAACGGCCCGGGACTTCGGGATTTGCGTGGGCGACGCCTAGCGGCGGCTGTCGATCCCGGATTCGACGCGGCGGCGAGGGTCGGCGCTCACGATCACCAGCGACCGATCGACCGCGGCGGAGCCACCGCTTGCGTCCGCCAGAGCCGAGGCCTCCAGCGCCACCTGCGCCGGATCGGCTTCGGCCAGCTCGAACGCGCGCTTTTCCAATCCGGAAGCCGCGAGCCCACCCAGCAAGACCAGGGGATCGAGCGAGCCGCCGGTCACGCCATCACTCGTGACCAGCCAGGCGCTTCCCCAGACCAGCGGTGAGAGCTCGTAGGGGTGGACCTCGGAGAAGCCGCTGGCGAGCGGTCCGGAGCGCGACGGATACAGCGCCGGCGCCGCTCCCGGGAGCAAGCGGACGAGCGCCGGCATGCCCGCGTTCAGGATCTCGACCCGGGCGTCGCGCGCCGAGAACCGCAACAACGACAGCCCGACGCTCGCGCCCGGCGAAGAGACGACCACGCGTCGGACGTCCGCGACGAGCTCGTAGAGCGGCAGGCGCGCTCTGGCCGCCACGCCGATGGCCGCCGAAATCGCGGCCGAAAAGCCGGTCGGCGTCGCGGCGCCAGTCCGCTTGACCACGAACACACACACCGAGCCGCCCTCATCGACCACGATCCCGCAGGCATCCGACTCGTCAGCGCCCCGCACGACGGCGCCGCTCGCGCCCAATAGGCCTGACCGGAGCGGGAATCCGGACGGGGCGGCATCGAGCGACTGGAGGGCCATCCCGGCGCAGATTGCGAACCTCGTTCCAGCGTCGCGAGCGGGCCCGACGAAGTGCACGTATTCGCTTATTTGTTAATGTTTTCGCTAGCTTAGCAACATTTTCCGGCACCTCGACCCCCGGCTCGGCCTGGATCGCTCGTCGCTACCTGAGATTCGACAGCGTCTAAAGGAGGGACTCCGTCCGGACGTTGGGGGGGTTGTGATGGAAGAAGCCCCTCCCCCCTCCTCGACCACCCAGCTCGGACGCGGCGCGCTGGTGGCAGTCGTCGATGACGACCCGACCGCGCGGCGTTTGATGCGCTTCTGGTTGGAGCGCGCCGGTTACCGTGTCGTCGAGCACGAGACCGGGGAGAGCGCGCTCGAGACTCAGAACGAGAACCCCGCCGTCGCGTGCGTGGATCTCGGACTCGGTGAGGTCGGCGGCTTCAAGGTCATCCAGCATCTTCGAGCGCGCGACGCCGATCTGCCGATCATCGTCGTGACCGCGCAGCGCGAGCTCGAGACCGCGGTCGCGGCGATGCGCGCGGGCGCCTACGACTACCTCACCAAGCCGCTCGACCGGGATCGCCTGGTGCTGGCGGTGCATCGGGCGCGTGAGCGCGGCGAGCTCGTGGCGGACGTGCGCCGCCTCGAGAACGCGCTCGGCGAGCGCAGCGTGCTCGGCTCGATCGTCGGCCAGAGCCCGAAGATGCGCGAGCTCGCGCGTCAGGTGGAACGCGTGCTGAGCAGCGACGTCGCGGTCTGCATCTTCGGCGAGAGCGGCACGGGCAAGGAGCTCGTGGCGCGTGCCATCCACAACGGCAGCCCCCGCCGCCGCGGCCCGTTCGTGGCCATCAACTGCGCGGGCATCCCGGAATCCCTGCAAGAATCCGAGCTCTTCGGCCACGAGCGCGGCTCCTTTACCGGCGCGACCGGCATGCGCCGCGGCTGCTTCGAGCAGGCGCACGGCGGCACGCTGCTGCTCGACGAGCTCGGCGAGATGAGCCTCACGACCCAGGCCAGCCTGCTCCGCACCTTGCAAGAGAAGACCATCCGTCGCGTCGGCGGCTCTCAAGAGATCCCGATCGACGTGCGGATCGTGTGCGCGACGCACCGCGATTTGCGCGCCGAGGTCGAGGCCGGGCGCTTCCGCGAAGATCTGTACTTCCGCCTGGTCGTGTACCCGGTGCATCTGCCGCCGCTGCGCGAGCGCGCCGACGACATCCCGCTCCTGGTCGGTCACTTCCTGCGCACGCTCGAGGAGGGTCTGGGCCGCAAGGTCAAGCGCATCTCTCCCGAAGCGCTCGACGCGCTGGCTCGGCACCGCTGGGCCGGCAACGTCCGCGAGCTCCAGAACGTGGTTCACCGCAGCTTGCTCGCGTGTCGCGGCGACGAGATCGGCCTCGCCGATCTGCCCGCCGACATCCGCAACAACGTGCTGCCGTCGATCCCCGCGCTCGCCAACCGCCGCGCCAACGACTCGGGTGAAGACGAGGTGGTGCCGCTCCACGAGCTCGAGCGCCGCGCGATCCAGCGCGCCCTGCGCGTCACCCAGGGCAGCGTCGGCAAGGCCGCGAAATTACTTGGGATCGGCCGCGCCACCTTGTACCGCCGGATCGCGACGCTCGACCTGTCCAAGGACGTGGCGTGACGGAGACCCTCCGGGCGACGCTGCCGCCCGAGTTGCTCGAAGAGCTCGAAGCCGTCGGCGCGACCCAGAGCCGGCCGCCCGCGGGCGAACGCTGGCAAGAGCTGGTCGGTCGCATCGGCGGCCTGTTGCGCGCCCGCTCGTTCGGGCGGCAAGCGGTGGCACTCGGTCACGAGCTCCGCACGCCGATGACGGTCGTGATCGGCGGCACCGAGCTGTTGCTCGAGACCGAGCTCGACGCGCAACAGCGCGCGGCGGTGCAGGGCGTCCATCGCTCGGGACAACAGCTGCTCAGCGTGCTGAACGAGATCCTCGACGACCCCCGCGAGAGCAACGCCCCGCCCGCTACCGAGCGCATCCCGGACACGGCGTCGCTCGACGCGCGTGTGCTGGTGGTCGACGACAACGAGTTCAACCGCGCGCTGATTGCGCGCGCTCTCTCGTTCTCCGGCGCCACAGTCGATGCGTGCAGCTCGGGCATCGACGCCGTCGCTAAATTCGCGACCAGCCACTACGACGCCGTGCTGATGGACTGTCACATGCCGCAGCTCGACGGCTTCGAGACGACGCGCGAGATCCGCCGCCTCGAGAGCCCGCGCGAGCGGGTGCCGATCATCGGTGTCACGGCCGGAACCGCCGCCGGCATGCGGCGCGCGTGCCTCGCCGCCGGCATGGACGACTACATCGCCAAGCCGTTCAGCCTGGTGACGCTACGGCAAAAGGTCGCCTACTGGTTCGCGCGCGGTTCGGATTCCGGCCGCGCCGCCTCGCCGCCGATCACGGTCCCGATGCCGAGCCACGACGCCACGACGCGCCTCGATCCGTCGCGCCTCGACGAGCTCGCGCGCGAGGCCGGCCCTGCCATCGCCCTCGAGCTCAGCGAGATCTTCGTCCACGACATGACGCGGCGCCTCTCGCTGCTGGGCACGGCCATCGCAGCCGCCGATCTGCCCGCCGAGCTGTCGCTCGCACACGCCGTGAAGGGCGCCTGCGGCAACTTCGGGGCGTCGCGCATGGCCCTGCTCGCGGAAGACGTCGAACACTGCCTCAAGACCGGCGCGGTCGCGGCGCTGCCGCGTTTGCACGCCGAGCTCGAGACGGAGCTCGGCATGGTCCGCTCGCTGCTCGAGGAGCGCGGGTTGCTTCACGACTCGGGTCCGGTCAGCGCGCTCGCCGCCGCTCAGCGCTAGCTCTCGCTAACCGATGGTCGCGCCGCGCGTGCGCGATTTCCGGTCTCGGTCGAGCCCCTCCGCGAGCGCCGCGGGCTCCGTCACGGGCGCCT